>DASSRF010000061.1:0-25515 GCA_035701945.1 Caldimonas sp.
CTCGTACTCGCCGCGCTGCTCGTGCTCGTCCACGCCGAGCTCTGGTTCGGCAAGGGCGGCGTGCCGCGGATGGTCGAGCTGCAGCGAAGGCTCGACGCGCAGCGCTCGGCCAACGACCTTGCTCGCCGCCGCAACGAGCAGCTCGCTGCCGAGGTGAGCGACCTCAAGGAAGGGCTCGAGATGGTCGAGGAGAAGGCGCGCTTCGAGCTCGGCATGGTCAAGCCCGACGAGATCTTCGTCCAGCTCGCGCCGGCACGGCGTTGAACGCGCTGCCCGCAGCGCTCGCGCCGCTGTTCGCGACGGCGTTCGTCGCCCTCGGCTCGCCGGTCACCTGGCTCGAGCTCGCCGCGTTCGTGCTCTCGGTCGCGATGGTCGTCTGCAACATCCGCGTCAACGTGATCGGCTGGCCGCTCGCGATCGCGAGCTCGCTGCTGTACATGCTGCTGTTCTGGAACAGCCGCCTCTACGGCGACGCCAGCCTGCAGGTCTTCTTCGCCGCAGTCGCAGCGTGGGGCTGGTGGCAGTGGCTGCGCGGCACCGACGAGCATGGCCACGCCCTTCGCGTGCGCAGCCTCGGCGCGCACGGGCGCGCCTCGGTGCTCGCCGCGATCGCGATCGCGTGGCCCGCGACCGCGCTTTTCCTGCACCGCTTCACCGACACCGACGTGCCGTGGTGGGACGCGTTCCCGACCGCGGCGAGCGTCGTCGGCCAGTGGCTGCTCGGCCGCAAGTACGTCGAGAACTGGCCGGTCTGGATCGTCGTCGACGTCGTCGCCGCCGCGCTCTTCGCGTACAAGCATCTCTGGCTGACGACACTGCTCTATCTCGTCTTCGTCGCCATGGCTGCGGTCGGCTGGCGCAGCTGGGTGGCGAAGGCCGCAGCGCTGCGCCCGGCGGTGGCATGACCGCGTTCGTCGTCGCGCTGCTCGGCGCCGAGAGCACCGGCAAGACGGCACTCTCGCGCGAGATCGGCGCAGCGCTCGCGGCGCGCGGCGTCGCCGTCGAAGTGGTCGCCGAGGTGCTGCGCGAGTTCTGCGACGCGCATGCGCGAACGCCGCGGCGCGACGAGCAGGCGGCGATCGCCGCGGCGCAAACCGCGCGCATCGACGCCGCGGCGGCGCGCGCGAACGTCGTCGTCGCCGACACGACCGCGCTGATGATCGCGGTCTACAGCGACCTCGTCTTCGCCGACACCAGCCTGTACGAACAGGCGCTCGCCGCGCAGCGAACGGTCGACCTGACGCTCGTCACCGCGCTCGACCTGCCGTGGCAGGCCGACGGCCTGCAGCGCGACGGTGCCCACGTCCGTGAGCCCGTCGACGCGAAGCTGCGCGCAGCGCTCGCGCGCGGTGCCATCGCGGCGACGACCATCTCGGGCGCGGGCCCGGCGCGCGTCGCCGCCGCGCTCGCCGCGATCGACGCTGCGCTCGCGGCGCGCCGAGCCTCCGGGGTGCTCTGAACAAATCCTCGCGGGCGACGACTTGTTCAGAGCGCCCCTAGGCGGTGCCGCCGAGGCGCACCAGCACCGTCACGAAGACGCCGAGCACGAGGTTCGCCGACACCTCCCAGCGGATCGCGCCGAGCGCGCTCGCGCCTTCACTCCAGCGTTGCTCGCGAAGCGCCGTGTCGAGGCGGCGGAAGACGACGGCGCGGATGTGCACGAAGACCGCGAGCATGACGAAGAAGACCGCGAACATGACGTACCAGTCGAGCGGCATGTTGAAGCGCAGCCCCGCGCGCGCCGCCGCCGACCATGCGATCGCGACCATCGCCGCACCGCAGACGAAGATGACGGCGATCGCGACCGCGACGACCGCGAGGAAGCGGCGGATCGCGGCGTGCATCAAGGCGATGCGCGCGGGCGGCTCGAGGACGCGCGCCGCGGGGCGCAGGCACAACAGCATGAACGCCATGCCGCCGACCCAGACGATGACGGCGAGCAGGTGGAAGGCCTTCAGCGTCGCGTACAGCACGGTCGAATCCCTTCGCGCAACTCGCGCTTTCGCGCAATTGTTCCATCGCGCCGCGGGTCGCTCCAAATTGCGACGCCCCACAAAGCGCGGTATCGTCGTTCGACCCAGGGGCGCGGAGGCGGACCGAATGACCAAGCTGTGCTCGGTGTGCGGAACCGAGAACCGCGAAGAGGCGCAGTTCTGTCGCGCCTGCGGCACCGCGTTCTCGGCGCAGCTGCCGCGCGCCGCGGGCGACGGCACTGCGCCCAACGTCTGCGCCGAGTGCGGCTTCCAGAACAAGCCCGGTCTTCGCTATTGCGCCAACTGCGGGATGAGCCTTGCCGCCGGCGCATCGAACGACTCTGGCGGCAGCGCCGCGGCCGGCGGCAGCCCGCCGCCGCTCAACTACCCGTCGTTCGCCCCGGTCGCGCCGTATCCGCCGGCACCCGTCCACGAGCCGGTTCCCGAGCTGCCCGACCCCGACGCCGAGATCGCGCTTCGCCAGCAGGAAGCGGCCGAGGGTGACGCGAGCGGCGCGATGGCGTTCGAGACGCCGCCATCGCGCGGCCGCGCCCCGATCGTGATCGGTGCCGTCGCGCTCGCGCTGGTCGTCGCCGGCACGCTCGCGTGGACGTACATGCGCCGATCGGATTCGTCGCCGCCGGCGATCGGAGTGACGACGCCGCTGGTTGCGCCGACCGTGCCCGCATCGACCGCGCCGGTCATCGTCGAGCAGGCACCGACGGCGGCAGCGCCGGCGCCCGCAGCGTCCGCAGTCGACGCCGCGCCGACTGCGGCAGCCCCCGCGGACGCGCTTCCTCCCGCCGCGGCGCGGCCGCTGCCGCAGGTTGGCGACGCGATCCCGCCGGAAAGCGCCGAGGCAGAAGCGAAGCGCGTCGCCGCCGAGCGGCGCGCGCGGGCAGCGCGCGAGAAGGCCGAGCGCGACGCCAAGGCCGCCGCCGACCAGAGCGCCGCGGCAGCGCAACGCGCCGAGCAGGACGCCGCGCGCAAGCGCGCCGACGACGCGCAGCGCGCGCGCGCGGCCGCAGCGCCGGCGCCCGCAGCACCGGCGCCGGCGGTCGCGCAGGTGCGCGGCGTGCGCGAGCTCTGCGCCGGCAAGGGCACGATCGGCGAAGCGGTGTGCCAGTCGCGAACATGCGGCCAGCCCGAGCACGCCAACGAACCGATCTGCCGTCAGCTGCGCGAGCAGGACGAGCGCCGGCGCAACTTCCAGAACTAGGGCCTGGGGCGCGCCGCGCGTCGCAGGGAGCGAGGAGTCGTGATGTCGAGCGAGACCTTGTCCGAAGCGCAGCGTGGCCTCTCCGCCGACGCGTTGTCGAGCCTGCTGCAGGCGGTCGCCGGCCTGCGCAACCGGCGCGCCGTCGTCGCGATGCTGGCATGCACGTTCGCCGCCGTCCTCGTCGCCGGGCTGCTGCTCGCGATGACGCCGATGCTCGGCTTTCTCGCCGGGCTGCTCGCGGCGATCGTCTGGGTCGTCGCGATCGGCACGGGCATCAACGCCGCCGGCCTGCTGCAGATGGACCACGCCCGCGGCATCTCGCCGCGCAGCACCGCCGATGCGCTCGTCTACGGGCTGATGTGCATCCCCAAGCTGATCGTCCTCGCGCTCGCGTTCCTCGCGGTCGAGATCGCGGTCTTCATCGTCATCGCGCTCCTGCTCCTGATCTGCAGGATTCCTTTCCTCGGGCCGCTGCTCTTCACCGTCGTCTTTCCCGTCTCCGTCGTCATTGCCGGCGTCACGATCGTCGGTCTGTTCATCTGCCTGGTCCTCTCGCTGCCGGCGATCTGGCAAGGCGCGAGCATCTCGCGCTCGCTCGCGCAGACGTTCGCGATCGTTCGCAGCAGGCTCGTCGAGGCGGTTCTCCTGCTCGTGCTCGTCGGCTTCCTCGCCTTCGCGGTCGGATTCGTCGTCTTCGCCGTGCTTGCAGCGGGGCTGATGCCGACGCTCGGCATGTCGCTGTCGATCGTCGGCTTCGGCGGCCTCGGCATGGAGTCGATCGCCGCGATGTCGCACGGCGGCGGCGGCCACGCGATCGCCGGCGTCGTCGGCGGTGCGCTGCTCTGGGCGATCGCGGCGTCGCTCGTCGGTCAGGTCTATCTGCTCGGCCTGTCGATCGTCTATCTGCGTGTCACCGAAGGGCTCGACCTGACGTCGGCGGAAGAGGCGCTGCGCGCGACGCTGAACGATGCCAGGCGTCGCACCGCCGAGCTCGGCGAGAAGGCGCGCCTGGCGACGCAACGCGGCGGCGAAGGAGCGGGGGCCGGGGCGAGCGGCGCTGCAGCGGCAGCGACGTCCGCCGGGGCGTCGGCGTCGACGGCGCCGTCGCGCGTCGCCGACGAACGCGCGCGCGATCCGTTCCACCTGCGTCGCGACGAGCAGACGACGATGCCGACTGCGCGCGCGTCCGATCCCGACATCACGCTTCCGTTCGACGACCTGCCCGGGGTCACCGAGCCGACGACAGGAGTGCAATCCGACTGGACGCCGCTGCCGCCGCAACCGGCGGTACCGGCGCCGGCGCCGCCGAGTGCCGCTCAGCTGCCGCCGGCGGCACAGCTGCCGCCTTCGACCACGTGCCCGCAGTGCCTCTCTGCCGTCGCCGCCGAGGACACGTTCTGCGGCGTCTGCGGCCATCGCCTGAAGTAGCCGGAAGTCGAGCGCCGTGAACGACCATGACTTCGACGCCGCGAAACGCGCGCTCGCGGCAGCGCGGCGCGACGCACGCGCGTTGGACCGCTGGCCAGGCGACAGCCCGCCGCGCGACCTCGACGAAGCGTATCGCCTGCAGGCGGCCGTGGCTGCGGAGATCGGCGCGATCGGCGGCTGGAAGGTCGCCGCGGTGACCGCCGCACAGCGCGGCGCGCTCGGCGTCGATCGTCCGATCGGCGCCGCGATCCCGGCGCGCTACGTGCACGATGCGCGCAACGGTCCGCCGCGGCTTCGCATCGCCGATTTCATCGCTCCGAAGCTCGAATGCGAGATCGCCTTCGAGCTCGGCAGCGACCTGCCGCCGCGCGGCGCCCATCCGTACTCGCGCGACGAAGTGCGGCGCGCGGTCGCACGGTTGCGCGTCGCGGTCGAGATCGTCGACTGGCGTGTGCCGCGCGGGCTCGGCGCCTGCGCCGAGCTCGCCGACGGCTTCAACAACGGCGCGCTCGTCGCCGGCGCCGCGCACGTCGAATGGGACGCGACCGACTTCGCGCAGCTCGCGATCGTCCTCGTTCGCGAGCACGGCGGGCGACGCGACGAGGTCGCCCGCGGCAGCGCGTCCGCGATCCTCGAAGGCGACCCGTTCGCCACGGTCGTCATGCTCGCCAATGCGCAGCCCGAACCGACGCGCGGACTCAGGGCGGGCGACATCGTGACCACCGGCTCGTGCACCGGCGCGCCGCCGCTGCCGGGTCCCGGTGCGTACTGCGCCGACTTCGCCCAGCTCGGCCGCGCCGAGCTCGTCTTCGTCGACTAGGCACGTCGCGCAACGCGCCGGGTGGCAAATCGTGCCGCTCGGAAATTCCCTGCACACCCGGGCCGCGTCGAAGCCGCCCGCACAATAGGCCGCGGAGGACGACCTTGGCTTCGCCGACGCAGAGCTTCGCACTCACCAAGATCCAGCCACCGCGCGCGCGCGCCAGCCTCGTCGCCCGCCAGCGGCTCGAAGAAGAGATGAGAAGAGCGGCGCTCGGCCGGCGGCTCGTCCTCGTCGCCGCGCCGGCGGGATTCGGCAAGACCGCGGCGCTGACGCGACTGATCGAGCAGCTCGGCACGAGCGCTTCGGTGGCCTGGATCTCGGCCGATGTCGACGACGATCCGCTCGGCCTTCTCGCCTGCCTGATCGCCGCGCTCGAGCCGCTCGATCCGCCGTGGCGGATCGACCCCGAGGCGCTGATCGCGAAGGCCGGCGGCAGCCGCGGCGACCGCCACGCAGTCGCGACGCACCTGCTGAATGCGCTCGCCGCGTGCGACGTCGAACGCGGGCTGATCGTCGTCGACGATGCGCATCGCATCAGCGACCCGGCCGTGTTCGAGTTCCTCGACCTCCTGCTCGAGCGCTTGCCTTCGCATTGGGGGATCGTGCTCGCGAGCCGGACCGACCCGCCGCTCGCGTCACTGGCGCGGCTGCGCGCGCACGGGGAGCTCGCCGAATTCCGCCAGCGCGAGCTGCGCTTCACGCTCGACGAGGTGCGCGCGCTGCTGCCCGCGCAAGACGCCGTCGATCGCGACGCGACGAGCCAGCGCCTCTTCCAGCGCACGCACGGCTGGGCGGTGGGGCTGCGACTCGCGGTCAACGGCCTGCGCTCGGGGCACGATGCGCAAGCGCTGATCGCCGACACGGTCAACGACCGCCACGTCTTCGACTACCTGCTGAACGAGGTGCTCGGCGAGCTGCCGCTGCCGCTTCGCTGCTTCCTGCTGCGCTGCTCGATCCTCGACGAGCTCACCGCCGGACGCTGCGCTGCGGTCGCCGCCGATCCGCGCGCCGCCGAGTGGCTCGAGGAGATCGAGCGGCGCGGCCTCTTCGTCTCGGTGCTGCAGGGCGCCGAGACGACGCTCAGGCTGCACGACCTGTTCCGCGACTTCCTGCGCGATCGCCTGCGCCGCGAGATGGCCGACGAGCTGCCGCTGCTCTACCGGCGCGCGGCCGCCGGCGAGAGCGACATGCTGCGCAAGATCGGCTTTCTCGTCGGCGCCGGCGACTGGAGCGAAGCCGAAGCGATGCTCGGCGAGGTCGGTGCCGCGATCCTCGCGACGGTCGGCGTCGCGCCGGTGCTGCGGTTGCTCGAGAAGTTTCCCGCCGAGGCCAGGCGCAGCTCGCCGCTGCTGCTGCACATCCGCTCGTACGCGGCGTGGTCGCGCTGGGACTGGCCGACGATGCGCGACAGCGCCGCCGCCGCGCGCGCCGCGTTCGCCGCCGCGGGCGACGCGCGCTCGGCGTGGCGCTCGGGCGTCTACGAGTCGATCGCGCTCGTCACCGCCGGCCGCCACGACGAGGCGCTCGAGCGGCTCGCGGTCGACGCGACGGTGCCGGTGACGCGCGACGACCGCGCGCTCGCCGCCACCGTGCACAGCTACATCGCGCTCGACAGCGGCCGCCTCGACGAGGTCGCCGACCGCTACGCCGAGATGCTCGACCTGCTCGAGCCGAGCCGCGATCCGGTGCTCTGGTACCAGTGCGTGCCGCGCAGCCTGCAGTGCGGACTGCCGGCGATGCGCGAGCCGTCGCGTCGCTTCGCCGCCGGCGCGCTCGCGGTCGCTCCCGAGACGCCGACGCCGCTGCGTGCGATCGCGCTCGTCGCGTCGGCGTGGAGCGACGTCTGGGCAGGCAGGCTCGACGCCGCGCTCGAGACCGCCGCGCTCGCCGAGGCCGACGCACGCTGGCTCGGGCCGCCGCCCAACGTCCGCCTCGCGCTCTACAGCCTGCTCGCGGTGCTGTTCGCGATGCTCGGCCGCGTCGCCGACAGCCACGGCGCGCTCGACGAGCTGCTCGTGCTGTTCGACGATCCCGGCGGCGGCTATCGCCGCGACTCGCCGCTCTGCGTGTTCTACCGCCTGTTCGCGGTCCGTCTCGCCGACTGGAACGGCGAGCGCGAGCGCGTGCTCGCGCTCGCCGCCGAGGTCGATTCGCTGGCCACCGCCGACGACAAGCCGATGCTGCGCCCGCTGCTGCAGGCGCAACGGCTGGGCATCGCCGGCCGCGTCGCCTGGCAGCACGGCCGCTGGCGTGAAGCGCACGACGCGTTCGCCGTCGCGCTCGGCCACGAACGCGCGCTCGCCGTGTTCGGCGAGGCGACCGATCTGCGCGTGCGTCTCGCGCTGGCGTCGCTGCGGCTCGGCGCTCTCGACGACGCGGCGGCCGCGATTGCGCCGGCGTTCGCCGAAGCCGAGGCGAGCGGCGTCGCCGGCGCCTTCCTCGCGTGCGGCAAGACGAATCTCGAGGCGCTCGCAGCGGCACCGTGGAACGGCGCGCTCGCGGCGCCGCGCATCGCGGCGTTGCGCCGCTGGGCCGCAGGGCTCGGCGGCGAGGCGAGACAGCCGCGCGCGAGCGCGGCCGAGCCGGGCGCGAGCGCGGCCGAGCCGGCCGGAGCGCGCCCGCTGACGTCGTCGCTGCTCGGCGAGCGCGAGTCGCTCAGCGCCCGCGAGCTCGAGGTGCTTCGCCTGATCGCCGCAGGCGACAGCAACAAGCTGATCGCACGCGCGTTCGACCTCAGCCCGCACACCGTCAAGCGCCACGTCGCCAACATCCTCGACAAGCTCGGCGTCCAGTCGCGCGGCCAGGCGGCGGCCTGGTTCAACGAGCGGCGGACCGCCTAGAGCCACCCCGTGCGGGGGTGGCCATGGCCCGTCGGCGCGCGCGGCGTGGCTCCTTCGGCCGATGCCCGCGCGGCGGCGCTTGGCAAGACTGTCGGCACCGCGGCACCGCGCCGCGCCGACCTTCCGGAGCCGCCATGACCACCTTCGCCGAGCCAGTCGCCGTCCCCTCTCCCCACAGCGCCGAAGCCGCACGCGCCGACGCCCCGCGGATGGACATCTACGCGTCGATCCACAAGGCGATGCGCAGCTTCATGGCCGACACGCTCGTCAGGATCGGCAGCATCGACGTCGCCGACGCCGCCGACCGCGACGCCGCGCTCGCGCAGCTCGAGCTCCTGCTCGACCTCTGCCACGGCCACCTGCGCCACGAGAACGAATGGGTCCACACCGCGATCGAGGCGCGCCAGCCCGCGGGCAGCCGCCGCATCGCCGACGAGCACGCCGGGCACGTCGACGCGATCGGCGAGCTGCGCGCCGAAGCGGCGCTGCTGCGCGGCGCGACCGGCAGCGAAGCCGACCGCATCGCGGCGCGCCTCTATCGCCACCTCGCGCTCTTCGTCGCCGAGAACTTCCAGCACATGCACGTCGAGGAGACGGCGCACAACGCGCTCCTCTGGCAGCACTACGGCGACGCCGAGCTCGCGGCACTGCACGGCCGTATCCTCGCCAACATCACGCCGGCGGAGCACATGGTCGTCGCGCGCTGGATGATCCCGGCATCGACTCCGGCCGAGCGCGCCGCCATCGTCGCCGGCGCGAAAGCGCAGGTGCCGCCCGAGGCGCTGCTCGGCATGATGGCGGTCGTCCGCCCGCACATCGACGACGCCGGCTGGGCGAGGCTCGCCGCAGCGGCGGGAATCGACCCGCAGCTCGGCCGCAGCTGAACGAAACACACGAGGGAGATCGAGATGAACAAATGGGTCCGTCGCAGCGCCGTCACGCTGACGGTGCTGGTCGCAGGCGCGAGCGCGGCGTTCGTGACGCTCGCCGAGGTCGGCGATCGCAAGCTGCAGCGCCGCGTCGACGTCGCCGTCGCGCCGGTCGCGATCAAGAGCGACGCCGCGAGCATCGAGCGCGGCCGCTATCTCTTCGCGTCGCGCGGCTGCGGCGACTGCCACGGCGCCGCGGGACAGGGCAACGTCGTCGTCGACGACGGCGGCATGTTCGTCCGCTCGCCCGACATCAGCGCATCGCCGCAGGCCGTCGTCGCGCGCTACAAGGACGTCGACTGGGTGCGCACGATCCGCCACGGCGTCAAGCCCGACGGCCGGCCGGTGATGGTGATGCCGAGCGAGGAGTACAACCGGCTCGTCGACAGCGACGTCGCCGCGATCGTCGCGTACGCGCGGCAGCTGCCGCCGGCGAGCGGCGCGCCCGCCGAAGTCCGACTGCCGATGCTCGTCAAGGCGCTCTACGCCGCCGGCGTCGTCCGCGACGCGAGCGAGAAGATCGACCACACGCTGCCGCCGTCGCAGCCGGTCGCCGAGGGCGTGACCGCCGAGCATGGCGCGTACGTCGCCAACGGCTGCATCGGCTGCCACGGCGACCGCCTCGAAGGCGGCAAGATCCCCGGCGCGCCGCCGAGCTGGCCGGCCGCCGCCAAGCTCAATCCGGGGCCGGGCAGCGCGCTCGACCGCTACCCGAGCGCCGAGCCGTTCATGGCGATGCTGAAGACCGGCAAGCGCCCCGACGGCAGCGAGGTCAGCAAGGTGATGCCGTTCGTCTCGCTGAAGGAGATCAGCGAGATCGACGCGCGCGCGCTCTATCTGCATCTGCGCTCGCTGCCGCCGAGCGGCAGCTGAGCGCGCACGCTCAGCGGTCGCGCGGCACGGTGCCGGGATCGATCGCGGCGCGAGCGGCGTCGTCGCCCTCCTTCGCGGTCGAGACGATCGCGCGCACGACGCGTTGCGGGAACGGGATCTCGACGCCTTCGCGGTTGAGGACGTCGAGCACCGCGAGGTTGACCGCCGACTTGACGTTGCCCTGCCCGTTCTCGGCGTCGCGGATCCAGAAGTTGATCGTCAGGTCCATGCCGTCGGCCGAGAAGGCGGCGAGCTGCACCGACGGCCGCGGGTCGGCGATCACGCGCGGCACCGCAGCGATCGCCGCCTCGAGCACCGGCTGCAGCCGGCGCACGTCGGTGCCGTACGCGACCTGGACGCCCGACTGGACGGCGACGCGCGGATCGGCGAGCGAGAGGTTCTCGACGCGGTTCGTGATCAGCGTCTCGTTGGGCACGATCGCCTCGCGGCCGCTGAGCGAGCGGATCACCGTGTAGCGCGTGCGGATGTCGGTGATGCGACCCTCGAACGTGTCGAGCTTGACCATGTCGCCGATGCGCAGGCTCCGTTCGGCGAGAAGGACGAAGCCGCTGATGTAGTTGGCGGCGATCCGCTGCAGGCCGATGCCGACGCCGACGCCGATCGCGCCGCCGAGCACCGAGAGCGCGGTGAGGTCGATTCCGACCGCCGACAGCGCGATCAGCAGGCCGACGAAGAGCAGCACCGCGCGAACGATGTTCGCGCCCATCTTGCGCAGCGAGAGGCTGTGGCCGGTGCCCCCCGACAGCAGCTTTCGCTCGACGACCGCCGAGATCCAGAGCGAGAGCACGAGGACGACGCCCGCGGTGATGCTGCCCTCGACGAGGTTGCGCAGCGTCATCTCCTGCCTGCCGACCTGCCAGTGCACCTCGTCCATCGCGTCGAGGACGAGCGGCAGCACGCCGGTGATCCAGAGGACGACGCAGATCCACGCCAGCCACGAGATGCTGCGCTCGATGACGCGCACCCAGCCGACGCCGGGGAACGTCCGCGCCAGCACGCGCGCGCTGAGGCGGATGACGACGAGCGAGATCAGGATCGGGATCGCGACCCTGAACACCGCCGGCTTGACCATGCCGGCGAGCCCGATCCGCGCCGCGTACGCCAACGCCAGCGCGAGGAGCGGAAAGAGCAGCCCGTCGACGATCCGGTTGCCGAACCAGACCGAGGCGACCGGACGCTCGCGGCCGCGGATCAGGCGGACGACGATCCAGGCCGCGACGAGGCAGCCGCCGAGGATCGCCAGCTCGGCGACGACGCCGGGGCGCGCCAGCTCGCTGAAGAGCTCGTCGAGCTGGGCGCGGTCGAACGGCCGGATCATCGGCGGCGCGCGCCGCCGGCCGCCGGGCCGCGGCTCACACGCACGCGAGCACGCGCACGTGGGCGGCGACGCTGCGCGCGAGCGCGCGCAGGTTGTAGCCGCCCTCGAGGCACGAGACGATGCGGCCGGAGGCGTGCTTGTCGGCGACCGCCTTGATCTGCTCGGTGATCCAGCGGTAGTCGTCCTCGACGAGCCCGAGCTGGCCGAGGTCGTCGTCGCGGTGCGCATCGAAGCCCGCCGAGACGAAGACCATCTGCGGCCTGAACTCGTCGAGCCGCGCCATCCAGTTCTCTTCGATGAGGGCACGGACCGCCGGCCCGCGCGTGTACGGCGGCACCGGGACGTTGACCATGTTGGTGCCCATCGGGACCGCACCGCTGTACGGGTAGAGCGGATGCTGGAAGATGCTCGCCATCAGGATGCGCTCGTCGCCGGCGACGATGTCCTCGGTGCCGTTGCCGTGGTGGACGTCGAAGTCGATGATCGCGACGCGCTCGAGCCCGCGCACGTCGAGCGCGTGGCGCGCCGCGACGGCGACGTTGTTGAAGAAGCAGAAGCCCATCGCCTGGTCGCGCGTCGCGTGGTGACCGGGCGGGCGCGTCGCGCAGAACGCGTTGGCGACCGCGCCGTCGAGGACCGCGTCGGTCGCCGCGACGGCGGCGCCGGCGGCGCGCATCGCCGCCTTCAGCGTTCCCGGCGCCGCGATCGTGTCGGGGTCGATCGCGCACCGGTCGCCCGAGTCGGCGACTCTCAGCAGCACGTCGCGCAGCTCGGCGAGAAAGCCGCTGCTGTGCGCGAGCGCGAGGTCCGAAAGCTCGGCGACCGGCGCCTCGCGCTGCTCGACGGCGGCGTCGAGCCCGCTCGCGAGCAGGTGGTCCTGGATCGCGTCGAGCCGCTCCGGGCACTCGGGGTGGCCGTGGCCCATGTCGTGGCCGCGGCAGTCGGAATGGCTGTAGAACGCGGTCTTCATCACGGTTGGGCTCGGGGATTTTCCGGTAATGTGGGGTCGATGAGCCGAACTCTCGCCGCCCAGCTGACCGACCTCGCCAACCAGATTAGCACGATCATCGTCGGCAAGCGGGCGCAGATCGAGGACTGCATCGCCTGCCTGCTCGCCGGCGGCCACCTCCTGATCGAGGACGTTCCCGGCGTCGGCAAGACGACGCTGGCGCACGCGATCGCGGTCTCGCTCGGCCTCACCTTCTCGCGCTCGCAGTTCACCGCCGACCTGATGCCGTCGGACCTGATCGGCGTCAGCGTCTACGAGCGCGCCAAGGAGGCGTTCGTCTTCCACGCCGGGCCGGTCTTCACGCACGTCCTGCTCGCCGACGAGATCAACCGCGCCGGGCCGAAGACGCAGAGCGCGCTGCTCGAGGCGATGGAGGAGCACCAGGTGACCGTCGAAGGACAGACGCGCGCGCTGCCGGCGCCCTTCTTCGTCATCGCGACGCAGAACCCGACCGACCAGCTCGGCACGTATCCGCTTCCCGAGTCGCAGCTCGACCGCTTCCTGATGTGCATCACGCTCGGCTACCCCGACCGCAAGAGCGAGCGCGAGCTGCTCGTCGGCGGCGACCGCCGCCAGGCGATCGCGCGCCTCGACCACGTCATGACGCCGGCCGAGCTGATCGCGGCGCAGCAGGCGGTGCAGTCGGTGCACGCGTCGGACGCGCTGCTCGACTACCTGCAGGCGCTGATCCAGGCGACGCGCTCGGGCGCATGGTTCGTCGAAGGGCTGTCGCCGCGCGCCGGTGTCGCCGTGCTGCGCGCGGCGCGGGCGCGCGCGCTGCTCGGCGGCCGCGACTACGTCGCTCCCGACGACGTCCAGTACGTGCTGCCGCAGACGATCGCGCACCGCCTCGTTCCGGTCGCCGGCGCCGGCCGCGGCCGCAGGGAGCAGGTGCGCGCGATGATCGAGGCGGTCGCGCTGCCGTGATCTCGCACGTCCTGACGGCGCCGTGGAACGTGCGCATCCGCGTGCGCCGCTGGCTGGCGGCACGGCTGCCGCGCACAGACACGCAGCTCCTCACGCAAGGCAACATCTACATCCTGCCGACGCGTGCCGGCTGGATGTTCGCGCTGACGCTCGTCGTCCTTCTGCTCGCGTCGGTCAACTACCAGCTCAACCTCGGCTACGTCCTCACCTTCATGCTCGCCGGCAGCGGGATCGTCTCGATGCACATCACGCACGGCACCCTGCGCGGCCTGACGCTGCACCTGAAGCCCGTCGCGCCCGCGTTCGCGAACAGCGCCGCGGTGCTCGACATCGTCATGTCGTCGCCGTCGTCGGCGCGCTTCGGCATCGGCCTGAGGCTCCTCGAAGCGCCGGCGGCGACGCTGGCGTGGACGGACGTTCCCGCCGGCGGCCAGGCGAGCGCGCACGTCAGCTACGTGCCCGCAGCGCGCGGCCGCCACGACGTGCCGACGCTGAGCGCGGAGACGCGCTTTCCGCTCGGCCTCTTTCGCGCCTGGACGGTGTGGCGGCCGACCGCGCGGCTGCTCGTCTATCCCGAGGTCGAGTCCGACGCGCCGGCGTTGCCGGCGGCGCGTCCGGTCGCCGGCGGCGCGCAGGCGCGACCGAGCGTCGGCGGCGAGATCGAGGGCGTTCGCGCGTACCGGCGCGGCGACCCGCTGAAGCTGATCGCGTGGAAGAAGGCGGCGCAGGCGCTCGAGACCGGCGCCGAGCTCGTCAGCCGCGACACCAGCTCGTCGGCGCGCCAGGAGCTCTGGCTCGAATGGTCGGCGTGCGGCAGCCTCGACCCCGAGCGGCGCCTGTCGCGCCTCGCTGCGTGGACGCTCGCCGCCGACCGGGCCGACACCGACTACGGCCTCAGGCTGCCCGGCGTCGAGATCGCTCCGGCCGACGGCGAGCCGCAGCGCGCGCGCTGTCTCGAGGCGCTGGCGCTGTGGCACTGAGCGCGGCGGACACGATGGAGCCGTCGCCGCTCGGCGGCGTGCGCCGCGCCCTCCCGCGCTGGCCCGGCTGGGAGCGCTTGCCGCGCGAGGCGCGCGACACGCTCTTCCTGCTCGCCGTGATCGGCTGGACCGTGCTGCCGCACGCGTCGCACCTGCCGGCCTGGTCGCTCGCGCTGACCGCCGCCGTGCTGCTCTGGCGCGCCAGGCTGGCGCTCAACAACGCAGCGCTGCCGGGACGCTGGGTGCTCATGGCCGTCCTCGTCGCCGCGCTCGCGCTGACGTTCTGGTCGTATCGCACGCTGCTCGGCAAGGAGCCCGGCGTCACGCTCGCGGTCGCGTTGATGGCGCTGAAGACGCTCGAGCTGCGCGCGCGTCGCGACGCGTTCGTCGTCTTCTTCCTCGGCTTCTTCATCATCCTCACGCACTTTCTCTATTCGCAATCGATCGCGGTGGCGATCGCGATGCTCGTCTCGGTGTGGGGGCTGCTCACCGCGCTCGTCCTCGCGCACATGCCGGTCGGGCAGCCGAGCCTCGCGCAGGCGAGCGGACTCGCGGCGCGAACCGCGCTCCTGGGTGCGCCGGTGATGGCGCTCCTCTTCGTCCTCTTCCCGCGCATCGGTCCGCTCTGGGGCGTGCCGCAGGACGGCATCTCGAAGACGGGGCTGTCGAACACGATGAAGCTCGGCTCGATGACCGAGGTCGCGCGCGACGACGCGATCGCGATGCGGATCCGCTTCGACGGTCCGGCACCGGTGCCGGCGCAGATGTACTTCCGCGGGCCGGTGCTGACGCGCTTCGACGGCGTCGAGTGGACGCAGCTCGGGTTGCCGTTCGCACCGCAGAGCCTGCCGCCGCGGCCGCCGACGCTGGAGACCAAAGGGACGCCGATCGGCTACGAGGTGACGCTCGAGCCGCCGCGCCTCGCTTCGGTGCCGCTGCTCGAAGCGACGACCGAAATCGCCCCGATCGACGGCTACCGCGTCGTCGCCCGCGACGACCTGCAGTGGCTCGCCGACAAGCCGATCCTGGAGCGGCTGCGCTTCAAGGCGACGGCGAGCACCGAGTACGTCCTCGGCGCACCGCGCCGTTTCGGCGAGCTGCAGGACAGCCTCGAGCTGCCGGCCGGCTTCAACCCGCGCACGCTGGCGTGGGCGCGGGCGTTTCGCGACAGCCACCGCGGCGCGAACGCGACGCGGCTCGCCGACGCGCTGCTCGATCACATCCGCCGCGACGGCTTCAGCTACACGCTCGCCCCCGGCGACTACGGCAGGAACGCCGTCGACGAGTTCTGGCTCGACCGCAAGGAAGGCTTCTGCGAGCACTTCGCGGCGGCGTTCGTCGTCGTCCTGCGCGCGGCCGGCGTGCCGGCGCGGATCGTCACCGGCTACCAGGGCACCGACCTGCCGCCGGTCGACGGCTACTACGTCGTCCGCCAGAGCTCGGCGCACGCGTGGGCCGAGTACTGGCAGTCGGGAGTCGGCTGGGTGCGCGCCGACCCGACCGGCGCCGTCGCTCCCGACCGCATCGGCCGCAGCACGCGGCTCGCGCTGCCGCAGGGCTTCGTCGCGGGCACGCTCGACGCGATGAATCCGCGCCTCTTCGCCGAGCTGCGCAGCGCCTGGGAAGCGATCAACAACCGCTGGAACCAGTGGGTCCTGAACTACTCGCGCGGCCAGCAGTTCGACGTCCTCAAGCAGATCGGCTTCGACTCGCCGAGCTGGGAAGACCTCGCGCTGCTCCTCGCCGGCACGCTGAGCGGCCTCGCGCTCGCCGGCGCGTTGTGGGCGTGGCTCGATCGCCACCACGTCGATCCCTGGGTGCGCCAGCTCGAGCGCATCCGCCGTGCGCTGCGCTCGCTCGGCATCGCCGCCGCATCGCACGAGGCGCCGCGCACGCTGGCCGGACGCGTTCGCACGACGCTCGGCGGCGGCGGCGAGAAGCTCGCGGCGCTCCTCGACGCGCTCGAGGCGCGCCGCTATTCGCGCGACGCGGCGCGCCGCCCGGACCCGGCGATGACGCGCGAGTTCGCGAGCGAGGCGCGGCGGCTGCGCGCGCTCGCGGCTCGATAATCCGGCGACTGCAGTTCCCCGAGCCGCATGCTTTCGCAACTGCGCCGCGCGATCGTTCTCGGCGCCGCCGCATCCCTGCTCGCGTCGTGCGCCGACGCCGCGACGCGCAAGCGCGCGACGAAGAAGGCGGTCGCGCTCGTCGACGACGACGCCCCCGATGGCGTCACGTACGGCTCGCGCGAGGATGTGCTGCGCTTCGCCGACGCCGTCGCCGAGCGCCGCGGTCTGGACCCGGCGTGGCTGCGCAAGGCGCTCGCGCAGGCGCGCTTCCAGCCGCTCGTGACGCGCTACATCATGCCGACCGCGGCCGGCGCGGCGAAGAACTGGAACGCATACCGAGCGCGCTTCGTCGAGCCGATCCGGATCGGCGCCGGCACCGCGTTCTGGCGCACGAACGCACGCTGGCTGCGGGACGCCGCGGAGATGTACGGCGTGCCGCCCGAGGTGGTCGTCGGCATCGTCGGCGTCGAATCGATCTACGGCCGCCAGATGGGCAACTTCCGCATCATCGACGCGCTCGCGACGCTGGCGTTCGACTTCCCGAGCGGCCGCAAGGACCGCAGCGCCTTCTTCCAGGACGAGCTCGAGAACTGGTTCGTCCTCTGCGACAGCGAAGGCATCGATCCGCTCGCCTGGCGCGGCAGCTACGCCGGCGCGATCGGGATGGCGCAGTTCATGCCGTCGAGCTTCAACCGCTTCGCGGTCGACTTCGACGGCGACGGCCACGTCGACCTGCACGCGAGCGCCGCCGACGTCATCGGCAGCGTCGCCAACTACCTCGCCGAGTTCGGCTGGAAGCGCGGGCTCGCGGCGCGCTTCGACGTCGAGCCGCCCGCCGACCTCGAAGCGCGCGCGCTGCTGCTCGCTCCCGACATCGTGCCGACGTTCACCGCCGCCGAGATGATCGAGCGCGGCGCGCGGCTGCCCGACGCGGCGCTCGCGGCCGACAGCCTCCTCGCGCTCGTCGAGCTGCAAAACGGCGACGCCGCGCCGACGTACATCGCCGGGACGAGCAACTTCTACGCGCTGACGCGCTACAACTGGTCGAGCTACTACGCGATGGCGGTGCTCGCGCTCGGCGAACGCGTCGGCGCTGCGGTCAAGGAGCGGTCCTGATCCGACCGCGGCCAGACGACGCCGCTATGTCGTTCGACCGCCCGCCAACGCTGCCCGCGCATCGGCGACGCGCTTCGCGTCGGGAATGCGGTTCGCCCTGTAGTCGGCGTCGCCATAGAGATCGTGTCGAAGGCTCGTGCGCCGCTCGGGCGCCGGTGCACCCGGCTCCTGGCGCGGCTCGGGCCATTCCAGGGCGACGGGCCTCGGATCGGTCAAGGTGCCGTCGCCCAACCTCCACTGCTGCCACATCTGCCTCGTGCTGCGCACTCCCCAGGTCAGGCAGCCATGCGTCAGGATGTCGAGGGGCTGCCTGACGGAGCCCTTGAAGCTGAAACGGTCCGCCGAAGACCGCGCGTCGAAGTACCCGGGGAGCAGGAAATCCGACAACCAGATCGGCTCGTCGACCCCCGCGCCGGCCCAAGGGTACGCATACAGGCCGGACTGGCACGGGTCGCAGATCTCCTTGAGATACTCGACGGTCCCGTCGCCACCGACGCCCGGCAACGCCGCGAACTCGGGCCGAGGCGGCGCCGGCACGAATTCGTCCATGTTCGGATTGACGGCCATCTCGATGCATTCGTGGCTGAGCGTGACCGTCCACCAGTGGTGCTGCACAGGGTCGTCGACGTCATGGCGGACGTGGGCGAACGGCGCACCGCTGATGCCCGGGCCGTGCTCGCCGGACGGCGACGCGTCGTCGTCGCCCGGGTCACGAAAGGCGGTCGAAAGCAGCGGGTTTCGCGACACCGTCACGTAGCAGACGTTCGCCGGATCCGAGCGCGCACGAGACGGTTCGACGGTGACGTCGTCGAGGTTCCATGCCGCACACACCTCGCGCAACTGGTCCTGGATCGCGACGCACACGCCTTCCAGGTGATCGAACGGCACGAGCCCGACCGGCTCGCAGAAGACGCCGATGCGCACAGGTCAGCGGCCGTCGCGCGAAGTGTCCGAGTCGGGGCCTCGCAGCCGCAAGTTCTTCGCGAGGTCGCCGAGGATCCTCGTCGCGGCGTCGAGCTGTTGCACGACGTGCGACAGCTCCGCCTGGTCCTTCTCGTCCGCGTTCGGACTGTCCTGCAGCGTCACCAGCGTCGTCTTCATGACGTCGATGCTCGCCAGCGCCGCGGTCATGTGGCTGCTGAGCAGTCGCCCTTGTTCGGCGATTTCGCTTTCCACGGTCATCACGTACTCCTATAGGAAGACCTCGAACGGGGCCGGCACTGGCGATCGCTCGGGAGCTTTGCCCAACTGGGCCCGGAGCTCCTCGACACGGCGAGCAAGAGGAGAGTCGCCGCCGACGCGCAAGCGCAGCGACGGCAGCGCAGTGTCCAGCAACTGTGCGCCATCGGCAAGGCGGCCCATCGACAGGAGCGGCCAGAGCATGTTCAGGCGGTAGACGGTCGCAAGCGTATGCGACGGCCCGAGCACGGCGTCGGCATCGTCGGCGGCGGCGCGCAACGTTCGCAGCGCCGCCGCGTCATCGCCGCGAAGCCCGAGCGCGATGCCGCGCAGGACGGCCGCGCGGACCCGCAGAGCGTCGAACGGAACTGCCGATCGCGCCTGCAAGTCTGCGAAACGGTCGAGCCACGCGTGCGCCGCTTCCGCGTTCCCGCGGCGCAACTCGCATTCGGCCATGGCGAGAGTCGCCTTCAGCTTCTCGGCGGCCGGCGCGCTCGTGTCGCTGCCGCCCTCGGCAAGCTCGCGCAAGGAGCGCATCCAGTCACCGGCTGCCGCGACGCCGCCGAGGGCGGCTTCGGCACGCGCCGCCGTGATGGCCAGGCTGGCCTTGCGCACCGGCGACGACAACGCTGCGTGGGCCGGACGCAGCGAGGGAAGGACGGCCGCGATCGAAGCACGATCGCCCGAGATCAGAAGGAGCTGCACCCGGTGGTCGAGCAGGACGATGCACTGCTCGGTCAGCTCGCCGAGGAGCTCGCGACAGCGCTTCGCGGTCGACTCGGCGAGCTCGGCCGCGATCCTGTAGTCGCCCGCATTGAGCCGTGTCCATTCTTCTTCCATGCCGACTCCGATCACCTGGTTGATCGGCGCCTGGGGATGGCTCCTGGTCCAGGCGGCGGCCTCGTCCATGTGCGCGATCGCAGCGGCCCAATTGCTCTGCGCTCGTTCCACTGCGGCCAGACCGCGGACGACGTCGATCGCGCGCTCGCCGTCGTCGCCGGCGATCGTGCGCGCAGCCGTCAGTGCCCGTTCCATCTCCGCGCGCGCGTCGGCGAACCTTCCTTCGTATTGCAGCAGCCAGCCCTTGTTCAGGTGGAACGAACTGACGAGCTCCGGGTTGGTCTCCGCTCGCTCGACGATCGGCTCGACTTCTGCGAGCAGCCGGAACGCGTCGGCGGTCGTTCCCATTCGTCCGTGCAGATCGGCAAGCTCGACCTGCGCGCGAACCCAGCGCGGGTCTCCGGCGCTGCGAAGGAGCTCGACGACCGTCGTGAAGGTGTCGAGCGCGTCGGCCTTCTCGCCGAGCCGCGCCTGCACCTGCCCGATCTGCTGCAGGATCTCGGCCCGCAGCACGGGGCGCGCTCGAAAGCGCTCCTCGCTGCGCCGCACTCCGGCCGCCAGCACGCTGCGAATCGACGTCGGCCCGTTCTTGGCCGCGTTCGGATCGGCCGACTTGAACAGGTCGAAGACGAACTCGCGCGCCGCGACGGCGCGCTGCGCCTCGTCGCGGGCGCGGACGGCCTGGTACGCGGCGCTGCCGCCGGCGGCGACGATCGCGACGACTGCGCCCGAAGCCAGGGCCGTCGCCAATGCGTGCCGCCGCACGAAGGCGATCGTGCGATGCCACACGGTGGGCGATGTCGCCTGCACCGGCAGCCCGGCCAGCCAGCGATCGAGATCCGCGCAGAAGCTTTCCGCCGAGCGATAGCGATCGGTTGGCCGCTTCGCGAGCGCGTGCAGCAGCACCGCTCCGAGGTCGCCGCCCAGCACCTTGCGCAGGCGCGCCGGCGTCGTCGCGCGCGCCGCAGCGACGTCGACGCTCGGCGCCTTGCTGGCGGGCGAGCGCGGCTCAACGTACAGGATGGCGTCCTCGAGCGCCGCCGCCGACGAGCGCGCGAGCTCGTAGGGACGCTCGCCGCAAAGCAGCTCGTAGAGCACGACGCCGAGCGAGTAGAGGTCGCACGCGGTCGTCAGCGCGAGCCCCTGGATCTGCTCGGGGCTCGCGTACTCGAGCGTGAGCAGCCGGCCGGCCTGACGGGTCAGAGCGGTGTCGTCGAGCGCGCCGCCTTCTCCTTCGAGCAGCTTGGCGATCCCGAAGTCGAGAAGCCGCACCTCGCCGCGCTGCGTCACCAGGATGTTCGCCGGCTTGAGGTCGCGATGCAGGACGAGGTTGGCGTGGGCGTGCTGGACGGCGAGCAGCACCTGGCGGAACAGACCGACGCGGCCGTGCAGGTCGAGGCGACGCTCGTCGCACCAGCCGGTGATCGTCTTGCCGTCGACGTACTCGAGCGCCAGCCACGGCTGCCCGCTCTCGCTGACGCCGGCATCGTGCAGCTTCGCGATGTTGGGATGGTCGAGCGACGCGAGGATGTCGCGCTCGCGCCGGAATCGCTCGACGAAGCTCTGGCGACGTGAAGGCGACGGATGCTCGTACGGCAGCTTGACCGCCACGCGGCGTGCGAACGCGCCGTCGGCGCGCTCCGCGAGCCACACCTCCGCCATGCCGCCGCTGCCGAGCTGGCGAAGCAGCCGATAGGCGCCGACGCGCGCGCCGGCGCGCCAATCCGACGACGACGCGGGCTCGTCGTCGATGTCGAGGATCGGCAGCGCTTCCAGAAAGCCGCCTCGCATCGCGAGCCGGCTCGCTTCGAGCATGCGCTCGAGGTCGGGAAGCAGACGATGGCGTTCCGCGCGCAAGCGGGCCAGCCACGAGCCGCGCGCGACGGCGTCGAGGCCGTCCGCTTGCTCGTAGAGCAGCGAGAGCTCCCGCCAATCCGCACCGAGATGCGGGATCGAAGGCGCCGCCGCGGAGATCACGGGCAAAGAATACACAAGGGCCTGCATCGCACAAGCGCCGGCATCGGCGCCGGCCGTCGCCTCTCATACGGACCGGGCGCCGCAAAGCGGACGGGTCGCCGACGCGCCCCGCCGGCCTCTCCGCGATGGACGTTTCGCCGTCGGCACGCTACGCTGCCCGACGATGTCGACCGTCGTTTCCGACCCGGACGCCGGGCCGCCGCCGATCACGAAGCTGCTTCAGCAGGCCGCCGCCGGCGATCGCGCTGCGCTCGATCGCGTCTACGCCGCGCTCTACCCCGAGCTGAAGCGGATCGCCCGCGCGCGGCTGCGCCGGCAAGGCCGGGGCGACGACCTCGGCACGACGACGCTGCTGCACGAGAGCTTCATCCGCCTCGTGCAGGCCTCCGAGCTCAGGCTCGAGGACCGGCGCCACTTCTTCGCCTATGCGGCGCGCACGATGCGCCACATCATCATCGACAGCGCACGCGAGCATCTCGCGGAGCGGCGCGGCGCCGGCGCCGAGCACGAGGCGATCGACGACGACAGCGCGCTGCAGGTCGCGGGCGCCGGCGAGAGCCAGACGCTGCTCGACGTCGCCGACGCGCTGCTCGCGCTCGACGCGATCGACCCCGAGCTCGCGGAGGTCGTCGACATGCGCTACTTCGGGGGCTACTCCGAACTCGAGATCGCCGAGCTGCAAGGCGTCACCGAGCGCACCGTGCGTCGGCGCTGGGACAAGGCACGCGCCTGGCTCTACGTCGCCCTCGACCGGAGCACGCCGGGCGGCGCACCGTCCTGAACGAAGGCAGGCGCGGCCGGCAGGCGGCGGATCGCACTCACCACGCGCTGAGCAGCGCCGCCACGACGACTACGAGACACGCGGCGGCCATGAGCAGGGCAGGTCCGGCGCGGACGTCGCAGTCCTGCAGCATTCGACCCTGTCGCTGATCGCTTCGCTTCTCGTTCATCGCGCCTCCCGCAATCCGTCGGCCTGCCCGGAAGTACGGAGCAGCGCGCTCGAACCGGACAGCGTCGCGCCTGCAAACGGACTTGGCCGGTTTCGGGCCGGTTTCCCGTACTCGTCGGTGGCGGTCACCTTCGACCGTCGTCGACGAACGGGAGAACTGCATGACGCAAGTCGTATCGATCCTGACCCGCGGGGCGCACGTCGTTAGGCGCCGGCCGGCGCGGTCGCTCCAGCTCGCGCTGCTCGCCGCTGCCGTCGCCGGCGGCGTCGTGCTGGCAACGCAACGTTCCGAGAGCCCCTCGGCGCCGTCCGCGCCGACGGCGGCCGCGGCGACCGTGCCCGCGCTGCGCGACCCCAGCCTTCCCGATGCGAGCCAGTCGCTCTCCGGCACCGATCGGGCAGCAGATGCGTGGGTGCCGACCTTCTAGCGGCCGAGCCGCAAGTCGAAGGGGCCCGCGAGGGCCCCTTCTCGTTCACCCGCCCTGACGACGCGTTCACGCGGCGAGCGGCGTCTCGAGCGGCGCCGCATCCCGGCGCGACAGCTGACACGTCGCGTGCACCTCGTCGCCGTCGCGCGTCATCGTCATTCCGGCGCGGGCGAAGATGGCGCGCATCGGCAGGTTTCGCGCGAGGCACATGCCGACGACGCAGTGCGCGCCGATCGATTCCGCGAAAGCGCGCATCCGCGCCATCAGCGCCGCGCCGCAGCCGAGGCGGCGCCGCTGCGCGTCGACGCTGAACGCGACCTCGACCCGGGCGCGCTTGCCGACGCTGTAGACGCAGCCGTGCGCGAAGGCGACGAGCTCGCCGCGATCGTCGTCGATCCCGAGCAGCGCGTCGTTGCCGAAACGGATCCTGGCGACGTACTCGCGCACGGTGTCGTCGCTGACCACGCCCGCGGCGAAGCGCAGCGACCGATCGCCAGGCGAGAGTCGAAGCAGGTGCCGTTCGATGCGCGCAGCGTCGCTGGCGTCGAGAGCTCGGATGGGCAGGTTCATTTGCAACTCCGGAGGCATGAGCGCATTGCTCATGTCCCCGAGTACGGACCGACCCGCGCGAATCGGACAACGGCTCGTGTCCGGTTCGCCGCTGCGCTTGCGTAACAGCTGGCACCGACGCGTCGCGTCGACCCGACCGACTCCGCGCATGTCCAACCTGCTGCTCCTCCTCGCCTGCCTCGTCGTCGGCATGCTCCTCCAGCGATCGTCGCGAACGCCGGCCAACGCGCACCACGCGCTCAATGCCGTCATCCTCCAGGTGTCGCTGCCGGCGGTGACGCTGCGCGCGCTGCACGGCTTCGCGTTCGACCCCGATCAGCTCTGGCCGATCCTGATGCCGTGGGCGATGTTCGCGCTCGGCGCCATCGTGTTCTGGATCGTGGGCCGCTGGCTTCAGCTGCCACGCGCGACGGTCGGCGCGCTGACGCTCGTCGGCGGTCTGGGCAACACGTCGTTCGTCGGCCTGCCGATGATCGAGTCCCTGCACGGCCGCGACGGTCTCGGCCTCGGCCTGCTGATCGACCAGCTCGGCTCGTATCTCGCGCTCGCGACGCTCGGCGTCTTCGTGGCCGCGCTCTACGGCGGCGAGGCGCGCACTTCGGGTCGCGAGATGCTGCGCAAGATCGCGACGTTCCCGCCGCTGCTCGCGCTCGTGCTCGCGATCGCACTGCGGCCGGTCGCGTTTCCGGCGCCGCTCGACGCGGCGCTCGGACGGATCGGCGACACGCTCGCGCCGCTCGCCCTGCTCTCGGTCGGCATGCAGCTGCGGCTCGGCGCGCTGCGCAGGCACGCCGGGCTGCTCTCGATCGGTCTCGCCTACAAGCTCGTCGCGTGTCCCGCGCTCGTCTTCGCAGTCCTGTGGTGGCTCGACGCGCAGCTGGACACGACCAGCCGCGTCAGCATGATCGAAGCCGCCATGCCGCCGATGATCGGCGCCGGAATCGTCGCTGCCGAGGCGCGGCTCGATGCGCCTCTCGCGTCGACCATGATCGGGGTCGGGATCCCGCTCGGGCTGTGCACCGCCACGCTCTGGCATCACGCCCTGGCGCACGCCTTCTGGATGTAGCGCCGGCGTGACCGCGCGGGCTCAGGCCAGGCCGGGTTCAGGCCATCGCTGTGCTCATGCCGCGCGCGGCGGTGGCGCCGCAGGCGCGCTGGGCGAACAGGAACGACTCGATCCAGCCGTTCAGGTCGTCGTCGCCGAACCAGCCCTCCTTCACCTCGAGGCCGCGCCGCAGCTCCCAGCTCGAGTCGAACCAGCCGGGCGCGCACGCGCGATCGTCGAACGAGCGCTCGTGGGAACGCGACGGCACGGTGATCGGGACCAGCGAGAGCTCGGGTGCGAGGGCTTCGGGCATGCACGTCTCCTGTGGCGAGGCGCGCAGTCTCTCGTCGGCGAGCCTCGCCGGCCATCCCGCCGAAGCCCGGAACGCGGCGCGGCGAAGTGCGCCCCCCGCCGGGGGCCTCAGCGCATCCCTTGGCGAGGGATGACGCTCACCGCGACGCGCATCTTCTGGTCGCGGCCGCCGAGGAGGACGCCGCGCAGCGGAACGACGTCCGCGAAGTCCGCGCCGCTGGCGAGCGTGATGTAGCGGCGGTCGGCAAGCTGGTCGTTGGTCGGGTCGAATTCGACCCAGCCGTGGCGCGGCGAATACGCGGCGACCCAGGCGTGCGAGACGTCGGCGCCGAGCAGCCGCTCCTGTCCCGGCGGCGGCTGCGTCAGCAGGTAGCCGGAGACGTAGCGCGCCGGCACGCCGTGGCTGCGCAGGCACGCGATCATCACGTGCGCGAAGTCCTGGCAGACGCCGCTCCTTTGCGCGAGCACCTCGTCGACCGACGTCGTCACGGTGGTCGTTCCCGGCTCGAAGTCGAACTCGCGGTAGATGCGCTGCATCAGCTCGGTGGTCGCGTCGAGCCACTCGCGGCCGGGCGCGAACGTCGCCGCCGCGTAGGCGTGCGCAGCGTCCGACCAGCCGACGAGCGTGCTCGGCTCGGCAAACCGGGCCGGCCTGAGCGCATCCTGCGCCGGATCGTCGTGCAGCGCTTC
>DASSRF010000062.1:0-11074 GCA_035701945.1 Caldimonas sp.
CGCGATGAGCCAGCGCTTCGTCATCGAGGACACGCCGCTCGACGGCCTGAAGCGCGTTCGCCGCCGGCCGCTCGGCGACCCGCGCGGCTTTCTCGTCCGCCTCTTCTGCGCCGACGAGCTGCGCGACGCCGGCTGGCGAGCGCCGGTCGCGCAGGTCAACCAGACGCGCACGCGCGAGCGCGGCAGCGTTCGCGGCATGCACTACCAGCGGCCGCCGCACGCCGAGATGAAGCTCGTCCACTGCCTGCGCGGCGAGGTGTTCGACGTCGCCGTCGACCTCCGGCGCGGCTCGCCGACGTTCCTGCGCTGGCACGGCGAGCGGCTGAGCGAAGACAACGGCGTCGCGCTGCTCATCCCCGAAGGCTTCGCGCACGGCCTGCAGACGCTCACGGACGACGTCGACCTGCTCTATTGCCACTCGGCCGCGTACGTCGCGAACGCGGAGGCCGCATTGCATGCGCGCGACCCGCGCCTCGCGATCGACTGGCCGTTGCCGATCGCAGCACTGTCGCCGCGCGACGACGCGCACGCATTCATCGGCGCCGATTTCGCCGGAGTCGACGCGTGAAGTGCCGCCACTGCGCCGCCGAGCTCGAGCGCGTCTGCCTCGACCTCGGCAGCGCGCCGCCTTCGAACGCTTACCTGACCGCAGAAGCATTGCGCGCGCCCGAGGTCTGGTATCCGCTCCGGCTGCTCGTCTGCGAGCGCTGCTGGCTCGTCCAGACCGAGGACCACGCCGGCCGCGACGAGCTCTTCTCGGACGACTACGCGTACTTCAGCTCGTTCTCGACCTCGTGGCTCGCGCACGCGCAGGCGTACGTCGGCGCGATGCGCGAGCGCTTCGGCCTGACGCGCTCGAGCCTCGTCTGCGAGGTCGCCGCCAACGACGGCTACCTGCTGCGCTGGGTCCGCGACGCCGGCATCCCGTGCTACGGCGTCGAGCCGACCGCGAGCACCGCGCGCGCCGCGCGCGCGCTCGGGCTCGAGATCGTCGAGCGCTTCTTCGGCGTCGAGCTCGCGACCGAGCTCGTTTCGGCGGGACGTCGGGTCGACCTCGTCGCCGCCAACAACGTCCTCGCCCACGTCCCCGACATCAACGACTTCGTGCGCGGCTTCGCGCTCCTGCTGAAGGACGACGGCGTCGCGACGTTCGAGTTTCCGCACCTGCTGCGGCTGCTGCGCGAGAACCAGTTCGACACCGTCTACCACGAGCACTATTCGTACCTCTCGCTCGGCACCGTCGACCGCGTCTTCTCCGCCAACGGGCTCGCCGTGTTCGACGTCGACGAGCTGCCGACGCACGGCGGCAGTCTGCGCGTCTTCGCGCAGCGCAGCGACCGCGGCCGGCGGGCGAAGGGCGACGCGGTCGCGCGCGTGCTCGCCGACGAGGCCGCCGCCGGGCTCGCGACCGCAGCGGGATATGAAGGTTTCCAGGCGAAGATCGACCGGCTCAAGGACGACTTCGTCGCGTATCTCATCGAGGCGCGGCGCGCCGGCCGCACCGTCGCCGCGTACGGCGCTGCCGCCAAGGGCAACACGCTGATGAACTATGCCGGCGTCCGACTCGACCACATCGCGTTCGTCGCCGACCGCAATCCCGCCAAGCAGGGCCGCTTCATGCCGGGCAGCCGGATCCCGATCGTCGGCGAGGAGCGCTTGCGCGAAGCGCGCCCCGACGAGATCGTGCTGCTGCCGTGGAACCTGCGCGACGAGCTCGTCGCGCAGCTCGACTACGTGCGCACGTGGGGCGGCCGATTCGTCACCGCGGTGCCGCACCTGGAGATTGCATGAGCGGAAGGCGCATTCCCTACACGCGGCCGTCGATCACCGAGCTCGAGGTCGGCTACGCGACCGACGCCGCGCGCAACGGCTGGGGCGAGCACTGCTACGACTACCTGAACCGCGTCGAGGCGCGCTTTCGCGAGTACGTGGGCGTCAGGCACGCGATCGCGACGTCGAGCTGCACCGGCGCGCTGCACATGGGCCTGGCCGGGCTCGGCATCGGCCCGGGCGACGAGGTGATCCTCGCCGACACCAACTGGGTCGCGTCGGTCGCGCCGGTCGTCCATCTCGGCGCGCAGCCGGTCTTCGTCGACATCCTCGCCGACAGCTGGTGCCTCGATCCGGCGCAGGTCGAGGCCGCGATCACGCCGCGGACGAAGGCGATCCTGGCGGTGCACCTGTACGGCAACCTGTGCGCGATGGACCGCCTGCTCGCGATCGGGCGCGAGCGCGGCATCCCGGTCGTCGAGGACGCCGCCGAGGCGATCGGCTCCGTCTGGCACGGCAGGCGCGCCGGCAGCATGGGCGCGTTCGGCGCGTTCTCGTTCCACGGCACGAAGACGCTGACGACGGGCGAGGGCGGCATGTTCGTCACCGACGACGATGCGCTTTACGAGCGCGTCCTGACGCTCTCGAACCACGGCCGCGCGCGCGGCCAGAAGCGCCAGTTCTGGCCCGACGTCGTCGGCTACAAGTACAAGCTGTCGAACGTGCAGGCCGCGATCGGCCTCGGCCAGCTCGAGCGGATCGCCGAGCTCGAGGCGCGCAAGCGCGCGATCCTGCGCAACTACCGCGAGCTGCTCGCCGACTGCAAGGGCGTCGCGATGAACCCCGAGCCGGCGGGAACGCAGAACGGCGCCTGGATGCCGACGGCGGTCTTCGCGGCCGGGACCGGCGTCACGCGCGAGCGGCTGCAGGCGGCGTTCAAGGCGCTCGACATCGACGCGCGGGTCTTCTTCCATCCCCTCTCGAGCCTGCCGATGTTCGCCGGTTCGCGCGGCGGCGCGCTGGCCGCCGACATCCCGACGCGCGCGATCAACCTGCCGAGCTTCCACGACATGACCGACGACGAGCAGCGCCGCGTCGTCGCGCCGATCCGCGAGCTGCTCGGTGCCTGAGCTGCGCGTCGCGATCTGGGGCAGCGCCGGCCACGCCAAGGTGCTCGCGAGCCTCGTGCGCGCGCTCGGCGGCGAGGTCGTCGCGACGTTCGACAACGACCCGGCGGCGCAGCCGCTCGCCGGCGTGCCGCTCTTCGTCGGCGAGCGCGGCTTCGCGGCGTGGGCCGAAGCGATGGCCGAGCCGGCGGCGATCCACGGCCTCGTCGCGATCGGCGGCAGCCGCGGAGCCGATCGCCTCGCGTTGCAGGCGCTGCTCGCGAGCCGCGGGCTGCGCATCGAGGCGGTCGTCCATCCCGACGCGTCGGTGTGCGAGAGCGCGCGGCTCGGGCCGGGAACGCAGGTGCTCGCGCGCGCCGTCGTCGCCGCCGACGCGGTGCTCGGCGCGGGGTGCATCGTCAACCACGCCGCGAGCGTCGACCACGAGTGCGCGCTCGGCGACGGCGTCCACGTCGCTCCCGGCGCGACGCTCTGCGGGCTCGTCCGCGTCGGCGCGCGTGCGATGGTCGGCGCCGGCGCGGTCGTGCTGCCGCGCCTCGCGATCGGCGACGATGCCGTCGTCGGCGCCGGCGCGGTCGTCACCCGCGACGTGCCGGCGGGCGCGGTGGTGTGGGGCAACCCGGCGCGGATCGACACGAGGGCCAGCAGATGACGCCGTACGAACAGTTCATGCAGGAGTGCCGCGACGAGATCGCCGCGCAGGGCGCCGACGCCGCATTGCAGGCGGCGACGCGCGATTGGATCGATCGCGCGAACCGCCGCAAGTACTCGTACCACTTCGAGTGGCTCGGACGGCCGATCATCCAGTACCCGCAGGACATCGTCGCGATGCAGGAGCTGCTCTGGAAGGTGCAGCCCGACCTCGTCGTCGAGACCGGCATCGCGCACGGCGGCTCGCTCATCCTCTCGGCGTCGATGCTCGAGCTGAACGCGTCGTGCGGCGGCCCGGGCGATGCGCGTGTCGTCGGCATCGACATCGACATCCGCGCCCACAACCGCGCCGCGATCGAGGCGCATCCGCTGGCGCGGCGGATCACGATGCTGCAGGGCTCGAGCGTCGCGCCGGAGATCGTCGCCGAGGTGCGGCGGCTCGCGGCGGGCCGCAAGCGCGTCCTCGTCGCCCTCGACAGCAACCACACCCACGCCCACGTCCTCGCCGAGCTCGAGGCGTATGCGCCGCTGACGTCGGTCGGCAGCTACTGCGTCGTCTTCGACACCGTCATCGACGACATGCCGGCGTCGATGTTCCCCGACCGGCCGTGGGGCCCGGGCGACAACCCGAAGACCGCGCTCTTCGAGTACCTCAAGCGCCATCCCGAGTTCGAGATCCGCAAGGAGATCGACCACAAGCTGCTGATCACGGTCGCACCCGACGGCTGGCTGCACCGGGTCCGCTGACGTGGGCGCGCGCGACGCGGGCCTGGTCTACGCCTGCATCACGCACGTCCCGCTCTGGCTCGAGCCGCCGCCCTGGGTCACGACGATCCACCTCGGCGAAGCGCAAGGCGAAGGGCGCCTCAACCTGCGCGACCTGGCGCCGGAATGGCTGCCGCACCACCCGGTGCTCGGCGGCACCGCGGGCACGTTCGCGCTGCGCCGCCACGTCCTCGCGCATCGACCCGACGCAACCCGCGTCGGCGTCTGCCAGTACCGCAAGTTCGTCTCGCGCGATCGGATCAGCGGCGTGCGCGACCCGCGCTACCGCGTCATGGATGTCGTCGCGAAGTCGATGCTCGAAGGCCAGCGCTACGGCGACGCGCTCTGGCCCGGCGACGCGCGCTTTCTCGTCAGCAAGCCGCGCCGCTTCACGCGCGTCTTCTGGCACCGGCGCGGCTATCTGCGCGAGTACGCGCGCGACCACTGCGTCGAGGACCTGCTGCGCTTCGCCGCCGAGGCGGTCGAGCAGGGCGTCCTCGGCGCCCGCGAGGTCGAGCGCTTCTTTCGCGAGGACGTCATCGTCCCCGGCGGCGTCGAGCTCGGCGTGTACCCGGCAGAGTTCTGGCTCGACGCCGCCGGACAGATCGAGCGCGTCGTCCGGGCCTGCGTCACGAAGCACGCGACGGTGCGCGACGGATACCAGGCGCGCGTGTGGTCGTTCTGCGCCGAGCGGCTCGGCAGCTGGCTGCTGCTGAAGCGCTTTCGCACCGAAGTCTCGGGGCGTCCGGAAGGTCGAATCGAGTGGCTCGATCGTCGTCGCTGGAGCGCGCGTTTCAGCGGGCAGCTGAACCTGGTCACCGACGAGGCCGGGCATGCCGGCTACAGCGCCGGGCGGTGATCACGTCGGCGCTTGATCGCGCGGAATTCTTCGTGGCGCACGCGGTCGCGGGCGGCGGGTGGCCGATTTCCTCCATGTCCCGGGGGACATGGAGCAAAACAGGGCGCCCTGTCGTCCCGATCCCGTGTGCCGCGTTGCCTTCGATCCCGTGTGCACCGAACGAGATCCTTCGCTTCGCTCAGGATGACAGGCGACCTCAGAGGTACGGCGCATCGCGCCACGAACCGTTCTCGCGCAGCATGTGCATTGCATAGCCGTGTCCCGCGCGCTCGGCGGCGATCCAGGCGCGCGCGTTGCGGACGCGCTCGGCCTTGAAGCGCTTGCGCGCGAGCCAGTTCATGCCGACGCGCGCATAGAAGTAGTCGCGGTCGCCGAGGTCCTTCCGGCCGGTCTCGAGCTTGATCGCCTTCTGCGTGATCGAGCCGAAGTGGTGCAGCAGCGAGTCGCCCACGGTGCCGACGGGAACGTGGTTGCGGAGGCACCGGACGAGGAACTCGACGTCCTCGCGGCCGCCGAGGCGGCGGTCGGTGTCGGGAAAGCCGATCGCCTCGAACACCCTGCGGCGGACCGCGAAGCAGACGCCGTGGAACCAGCCGCGGCGGATCGTTCCGTGCATCGCCTGCACGAACGCCGTGCTGTGCGCCTTGAAGTCGTAGTCGAGCGGCCCTTCGGCGAGCGACGGGCTGACGACGTCGAGGCCGTGGCGGTCGGCGGCGTCGAGCATCGCGTCGATCGCGCGGTCGCTGACGACGACGTCGTTGTTGAGGAGGACGGCCCAGTCGCTCTGCGCGAGCAGCGCCCCCTGCGTCCAGGCGCCGCCGCAGCCGAGGTTGACGGCATTGCGCACCGAGCGGATCTCGGGATGCGCTGCGAGCCACTGCGGCGTCTCGTCCTTGCTGCCGTTGTCGATGACGAGGATCGCGTCGGCCGGCGTGCCGTTCGCGAGCAGGCTCGCGACGCACTGCTCGGTGTAGCGGAGCTGGTCGAGGACCGGGATGACGACGAGGTAGCGCATCGCGCGCGCGCGCTCAGGCCTTCTGCCGCGGCACGCGACCCATCAGGTAGAACTCGTCGTTCGGTCGCATCGCCGTCGCGTTCGCCATCCGGTTCGAGAGCGCGAAGAGGGCGGTGATCGCGGCGATGTCCCAGGCGTCGTCGTCGCTGAAGCCGTGCGCGCGCAGCGCTTCGTAGTCGGCGTCGTCGATCGCGCGCGAGTCGAGGCAGACCTTGAGCGCGAAGTCGAGCATCGCGCGCTGCCGCGGCGTGATGTCGGCCTTGCGGTGGTTGACCGCGACCTGGTCGGCGACGAGCGGCTTCTTCTCGTAGATCCTGAGCAGCGCGCCGTGCGCGACGACGCAGTAGAGGCAGTCGTTGGCGCCGCTCGTCGCGACGACGATCATTTCCTTGTCGCCTTTCGAGAGGCCCGAGGGCCTGAGCATCAGCGCGTCGTGGTACGCGAAGAAGGCGCGGAACTCGTCGGGCCGGTGGGCGAGGGCGAGGAAGACGTTGGGGACGAACCCCGACTTCTCCTGCACCTCGACGATGCGGGCGCGGACGTCGTCGGGGAGACTGTCGATGGCAGGAACGGGAAAGCGGCTGATCGGACGTTCGTTCATGCGATGGCTCCGGAATCGGCGCTGGGCCCGGGCTCAGCCCCGGAACTGCAGCGAATGCAGGTGCGCGTAGAGGCCGCCTGCGGCGAGCAGCTCGGCGTGGCTGCCGGCTTCGACGATGCGGCCGGCGTCGACGACGACGATGCGGTCGGCGCGCTCGATCGTCGAGAGGCGGTGCGCGACGACGATGCTCGTTCGCCCCTTCATCAGCCGGCCGAGCGCCTGCTGGACGAGGCGCTCCGACTCCGAGTCGAGCGCCGACGTCGCCTCGTCGAGGATCAGGATCGGCGCGTCCTTGAAGATCGCGCGCGCGATCGCGAGGCGCTGGCGCTGGCCGCCCGAGAACTCGCTCGCGTTGTGGCCGACGACGGTGTCGAGCCCGTTCGGCAGCGACTCGGCGAAGTCGAGCAGGTTGGCGCCGGCGAGCGCGGCGCGGATTCGCTCGCGCTCGTCGCCGCCGCCGTCGGCGCCGAGCGAGACATTGGCGGCGACGGTGTCGTTGAAGAGGACGACGTCCTGGCTGACCATCGCGAACTGCCGGCGCAGCGCCTTCACGCTCCACTCGGAGAGCGGCTTGCCGTCGAGCAGCAGCGTCCCGTCGTTCGGCTCGAGGAAGCGCGGCAGCAGGTTGACGAGCGTCGTCTTGCCGCTTCCCGACGGGCCGACGAGCGCGACCGTCTCGCCCGCGCGCACCTCGAGGTCGACGCGGTCGAGCGCAGGCGGCTGGCCGGCGCGGTACGCGAGCGTGACGCCGCGCAGCTCGAGATGGCCGGCGCTGCGCCCCGGGTCGAAGCTGCCGCCGCGCTCGGGCAGCGACGTGTCGATCAGCGCGACGCCGCGGTCGAGCGCGGCGAGGCCTCGCGTGATCGGGCCGGCGAGCTCGGAGAGGTGCTTGAGCGGCGGCACGAGCTGCAGCATCGCGACGATGAAGGCGACGAAGCCGCCGACCGAGTTGCCGCCCTGGCCGCTCTGCCAGAGCGCGGCGACGATCACCGCGGCGAGCGCGCACGACGCGATCACCTGCGTGATCGGCGTCATGATCGACGCCGCGACGATCGACTTCATCGACAAGCGCCTGAGGTCGTTGCTCGCGCGCTCGAAGCGCTCGGCCTGCGAAGGCTCGGCGGCGTGCAGGCGGACGCTCCGCCACGCGAGCACGTTCTCCTCGACGACATAGGCGAGCTCGTCGACCGACTGCTGGCCTTGCACGGTCAGGCGATGCAGTCGCTTGCTGAACTTGCGCATCACGTACGCGACCGCCGGCAGCAGGATGGCGACGAAGAGCGTCAGCTGCCAGTTCAGCCAGACGAGGTAGCCGATCAGCGCGGCGAACCGAAGCGAGTCGCCGACCAGGCTCTGCAGCGAGTAGACGAGCTGGTTGGCGCCGTTCTGGACCTCGAACGTCAGCGTGTTGACGAGGTTGCTCGCGGTGTTCCTGGTGAAGAGCGCGGGCTCGGCATCGAGGACGCGCTGGAACATCGTGCGGCGCATCGTCTGCGTGCCGCGGTTGGCGGCCCAGGCGAGGCCGTACTGCGACATGAAGCCGGCGAAGCCGCGCACGAAGGTGATGCCGATCACCGCGATCGGCACCGCCCAGAGCGGGATCGCGCTCTGCTTGACGCCGTCGTCGAGGAGGATCTTGAGCAGCGCCGGGATCGCCGGCTCGGTCGCGGCGGCGATGACGGCGCCGACGAAGGCGAGGACGAAGCCGCGCCGGCACTCGGCGAAGAACGGGGCGATCCGGCGCAGCCGCTCGCCGAGGCGCCGCCGCGCGACGGCATCCGCGAGGCTGGCCGCCTCGTCGACCGGCGGTGCCCCGCTGGGAGCGCGGCTTGCCCCGCTGTCGGCGACGGGCGGCGCTGCCGCGTTGTCGACTTCAGGGCGCGCCGGCGATTCGATTCCGGCAGGCGTCGTCATGCAGGGAACTCCGGCTGCGTCGGCGGACTCTGCATGAACATCAGCTTCACATATTTGTAATAGGCATACTCGGCGTTGTAGATCGCCAGCATCAACCCGTGCCGACCATCGAGGAACCCGAGCTTCAGCAGATACGTGCGCACGAACGCGAACAGCCCGTGCGCGACCGCCTTGGCCACGCTCGCGGTGCGTCCGCGCGCGTGCATGTCGCGCGCGCTGCCGCTCGAGTAGCGGTCGAGCTTCTCGAGGACGTCGTGGACGTCCGGGTAGCTCAGGTGGAACAGGCTCTCGTTCAATTCGCCGACGCTGCCGTCGACGGTCATGTGCGCGTGCAGGAAGTCGCTCGTGAACCCCGAGCGAGCGCGACGCCCGAGCCGCAGCGTGTAGTCGGGCCGCCAGCCGCCGTGGCGCATGACGCGGCCGCAGAACTCCGACCAGCGCGGGATGCGGTAGCCGTCGTGCCTGCCGCTCGCGATCGCGGCGCGCACCTCGGCCTGCAGCGCCGGCGGGATGCGCTCGTCGGCATCGAGCGAGAGCACCCAGTCGGCGGTCGCCATCGCGAAGCCGCGCGCGACCTGCGGGCCGTAGCCGGGCCAGTCGGTGACGACGACGCGCGCTCCCGCCGCTTCGGCGATCTGTGGCGTTCCGTCGCTGCTGCCCGAGTCGAGGACGAGCACCTCGTCGGCGAACTTCGCGCTCGCGACGCACTCGGCGATGCGCGCGGCTTCGTTCTTCGCGACGATGACCACGGCAAGCGAATCGTTCTGGCGCATGTCGCGGCGATGGGCGGTGGACCGGCGATCCCGGCGGCGGAATGACGCGGATGGCGCCCGGATCGAGCTCATTGTCCCAGATTCGTTTTTCGCGACGCAGCGCGTGCGGGTCGCTCCTCGCGCTCGCCGCGTGGCCGGCGGCGGCGCAGTTCCGCGTCGAGATCTCGGGCGTCGGCGCCACCCAGCTGCCGATCGCGATCGTGCGCTTTCGCGACGAGGACAAGACCAACCAGTCGCCGTCGGCGATCATCCGCGCCGACCTCGAGCGCAGCGGCGCGTTTCGCATCGTCGACACCGGCACGACGAGCTTCGACGAGACGAGCCGCCCCGACATGGCGCAGTGGCGCGGCCGCGCCGCCGACGCGCTCGTCGGCGGCTCGGTGACGCGGCTCGCCGACGGCCGCTACGACATCCGCTTCAAGCTCTGGGACGTCGTCAAGGGCAGCGAGCTCGGCGGCCAGAGCAACGCCGTCGAGACGCCCGAGCTGCGCCTCGCAGCGCACCGGATCGCCGACTTCATCTACGAGAAGCTCACCGGCGAGAAGGGCGTCTTCTCGACCCGCATCGCCTACGTCACCAAGAGCGGCGCGCGCTACACGCTGCGCGTCGCCGACGCCGACGGCGAGAACGGCCAGGTCGCGCTCAACAGCGGCCAGCCGATCATCTCGCCGGCGTGGTCGCCGAACGGCAAGGAGCTCGCGTACGTGTCGTTCGAGCGGCAGAAGGCGGTCGTCTTCGTCCACACCGTCGCGACCGGCGAGCGGCGTGCGATCGCCGACTTCCGCGGCTCGAACAGCGCACCGGCATGGGCGCCCGACGGCGAGCGTCTCGCGGTGACGCTGTCGCGCGACGGCGGCTCGCAGCTCTATACGATCGGCAGGAACGGCGGCGAGCCGCGCCGCCTCGCGACGAGCCCGGCGATCGACACCGAGGCCGAGTACAGCGCCGACGGCAAGTGGATCTACTTCACGAGCGACCGCGGCGGCTCGCCGCAGATCTACCGGATGCCCGCGGGCGGCGGCAACGCCGAGCGCGTGACCTTCAGCGGCAGCTACAACATCAGCCCGGCGCTCAGCCCCGACGGCAGGACGCTCGCGTACGTCACGCGCGCCGGCAATGCGTTTCGCCTCGTCGTCCTCGACCTCGCGACGCCCGGAGCGCAGCCGCAGCCGATCACCGACACGAGCGACGACGAGCACCCGAGCTTCGCGCCCAACGGGCGCCTGCTCATCTACGCGACGCGCGCCGGCGGGCGCAGCGTGTTGATGACCACCACCCTCGATGGGAAAATCAAGGCTCGCCTGCCGTCGCAGACGGCCGATCTCCGCGAGCCGGTGTGGGGTCCATTCGGGCGTTGAACCGCGTCGCGGCGCATCCCTCTGCAGCAAAGGAGAACCACCATGAAGAGCCTCCATCGCCACCTTCTCGCCGCCTTCGCGGCTGCGTCGCTTGCCGCGTGCTCGAGCGTCCCGCTCGACAGCCAGGCGCCGGTCGAGTCGCGCACCGGCACGACCTCGGCCACCGGCGCCGGCACCGCCGGCGGCGCGTCGTCGTCGCAGACGCGAGTCGCGCCGGTCGACGTCACCGGCACGAGCAACG
>DASSRF010000063.1:0-4819 GCA_035701945.1 Caldimonas sp.
CGGGGCTCGAAGCCCGCAGGCGAGGCGCTGCGTTCAGATCGTCTGGGTGGGCTTGACCGACGAGATCGTCGTCCCGAGCGCTTCCTCGATTCTGGCGCGCAGCGCGCGGCTCTTCTCGTCGTTGGGAAAGCGCACGCCGACGCCCTGCGTGCGACCGCCCGAAGCGTTCGCGGGCGTGATCCAGCCGACCTTGCCGGCGACCGGGTAGCGCTGCGGGTCGTCCGGCAGCGAGAGCAGCAGGTAGATGTCCTCGCCGAGCCGGTAGTCGCGCGTCGTCGGCACGAAGATGCCGCCCTCGGCGAACATCGGCATGTACGCGGCGTAGAGCGCGCCGCGCTCGCGGAACACGAGCTGGATGACGCTCGGCCGCGCCGCAGGTTGCGCAGGCACGTTCGCGACAGGAGCGGCGGCGGCGCGCGCGGCGGGCTGGTTCATCGGGGCGAGTGTATCGACAAGCCCCTGCCCTCGCGGTCCCTGGAGCGCGAGGTTTTCAACGCTTCACGGCCCTGCCCGACGAGGCTTTCGATCGCCAGGTCGACCGACCACGGATGCTCGGCCTCGGTTGCGACGCGCGCGAGCTCGCGTGACCAGCGCAGCATCGCGTCGAGCGAGCCCGCGACGAGGCGGTCGCGCGGGAAGTAGCGCGGCGCTCCGCCGCACGCGACGCAGAGCGCGTCGTGGCAGACCTTCTGCAGCGCATCGACGGCGAGCGGCAACGGCCAGCCGAGCAGCGGCGTCGCGTCGCCGTGCGCGACGTTGCGCGGCAGCGCGAGCCAGAGCGCCGCATCGATGCCGCGCGACGCGAGCTCGGCGGCGTCCTGGGGATGTCCGCCGCTCGCGGCGAGCAGCACCGCGGCGTCGGCGACGCCCTGCTCGCCGAGCCACGCGATCGCCGCTGTCGCGTCGGGCACCGCCAGGGGCACGAGCTGGCAGCGGCTGCGAATCGTCGGCAGCAGCGCGTCGGCAGCAGCAGAGCAGAGCAGGAAGCGCGCGTTCCCGGGCGGTTCCTCGAGCGTCTTCAGGAACGCGCTCGCGGCGACCTCGTTCATGCGTTCGGCCGGATGGACGACGACGAACTTGCCGCGACCGCGCGCCGACGTCGTCGTCGCGAACGCGATCGCGGTGCGAACCGCCTCGACGCGGATGTCCTTGCTCGGCTTTCTCTTGCCGCCCTCGCCGCTTTCTTCGCCGTCGCCGCCCGAGTCCCAGCCGAGCGCGTCGCGCATCGCTTCGGGGACGAGGACGAGCAGATCGGGATGCGAACGCGCGGCATGCAGGCGACAGCTCGCGCATCGTCCGCACGGACGGTCGGCGAGCGCGCGAGCGTCGTCCTCGCACAGCCAGCCCTTGGCGAGCGCGAGCGCGAGCTCGAGCTGGCCGACGTTGCCCGAGCCGAACAGGAGGAGCGCGTGCGCGGCGCGCGTCGCGAGCGTCGTGCGCAGCGGCGCGGCGAGCCAGGGCAGCTCGATCGGCGCTTCGGCGCTGCCGTTCGCTGCCTGGTCTTCGGACCTCGGCGCGCGCGTGCTCATCGGCGACGCTCGTCGAGCGCGGCGACCGCAGAGTCGATCTGGCGCACGACCGCCGCCTTCTCGAGCGCGCTGTCGATCCGGCAGAAGCGCGCCGGCGCCTCGCGCATGCGGGCGGCGTAGCCGTCGCGGACGCGCTCGAAGAACGCCGTGTCCTCCGACTCGAAGCGATCGGAGACGCGCGCCTTGGCGCGCCGCGCCGCCGCGATCGCCGGATCGACGTCGAACCAGAGCGTGAGGTCGGGTTGCAGGCCGTCGTGCACCCAGCGCTCGAGATCGCGCAGCATGCGCTCGTCCTGGCCGCGGCCCCTGCCCTGGTACGCGAACGTCGCATCGGTGAAGCGGTCGCAGAGCACCGTGTCGCCGCGCGCGAGCGCCGGCACGATGACGCGCTCGAGATGGTCGCGGCGCGCCGCGAACGCGAGCAGCGTCTCGACCACGCCGTCCATCGCCTCGTGCAGCAGCAGCGCGCGGAGCTGCTCGGCGAGCGGCGTGCCGCCGGGCTCGCGCGTGCAGACCACGCGCAGCCCGCGGGCGCGCAGGCGCGCCGCGAGCGGCTCGATGTGCGTCGACTTGCCGGCGCCGTCGATGCCTTCGAAGGTGATGAACCTGCCGTTCACTGCGATTGCGTCTTCTTCTGGTAGCGGCTGACGGCCCGATTGTGATCGGCGAGCGTCTCGCTGAACTCGCTGCTGCCGTCGCCGCGGGAGACGAAGTAGAGCGCCTTGGTCTGCTCGGGATGCACGGCGGCGAGCAGCGATGCGCGGCCGGGTACCGCGATCGGCGTCGGCGGCAGCCCGGCGCGCGTGTAGCTGTTGTACGGCCCGTCGGTGAGCAGGTCGCGCTTGCGCAGGTTGCCGTCGAACGCAGCGCCGAGGCCGTAGATCACGGTCGGGTCGGTCTGCAGCGGCATGCCGACGCGCAGGCGGTTGACGAGAACGCCGGCGATCCGGCCGCGGTCGGCGGCGACGCCGGTCTCCTTCTCGACGATCGACGCGAGCGTCAGCGCTTCGTCGGGGCTGTGCAGCGGCGTCGCCGGGTCGCGCTCCTGCCACGCGTCGGCGAGGTGCTTGGCCATCGCGCGGTACGCGCGCTTCAGGAGCGCGACGTCGGTCGAGCCCTTGCTGTACGCGTAGGTGTCGGGATGAAAGCGCCCTTCGGGAGAGACCCCGGGCGCACCGATCGCCGCCATCACGTCGGCGTCGCTCATCGCTGCGATCGTCGGTTTCAATGCCTCCGCACGCGCGAGCTCGGCGCGGATCTGTCGAAACGTCCAGCCCTCGGTCAAGCGAACGGTCGCGAGCGTCTCGTCGCCGCGCACCATCTTGTCGAGCAGGCGGATCGGCGTCGTGCCGGCGCGGATCTCGTAGCTGCCGGCGCGAATCTGGCGTGCCCGCCCCGACCAGCGAAACCACTGGTACAGCAGGAACGGCGAGGTCTGCACGCCGGCGCGCACCCAGCCGTCGGCGATCTCGCGCGAGGTCTTGCCGGGCTCGACCGAGTACTCGGCGGTCTCGCCGGCAAGAGCGAGCGGACGGTTCAGCCAGCCGGTCGCGAGAGAGACCGCAGCGACCGTCGCCGCGAGCGCGACGAGGAGGAGAACACGCGCGAATCTCATCGACAGCGACACGGCGCGCCCGCTCGATCACAAGACCCGCGCGCCTTCGAAACCAGGGCGGCCCCATGATAATGGGGCATGTCCAACGTGATCCCGATCGGGGGCGTTTGCCGCCTTGCCGATCGTGGCGTGATTCGCGCCAGCGGCGCCGACGCGGCGTCGTTCCTGCAAGGCCAGCTCACCAACGACGTCGCCGGTCTCGACAACGGCACCGCCTGCCTCGCCGGCTTCTGCTCGGCCAAGGGTCGGCTGCAGGCGAGCTTCGTCGTCTGGCGTCCTGCGGCCGACGAGTTCCTGCTCGCGTGCCCGCGCGAGATCCTCGCGCCGACGCTGAAGCGCCTGTCGATGTTCGTGCTGCGCGCGAAGTGCAAGCTGAGCGACGCGAGCGACGAGCTCGCGGTGTTCGGCGTCGCCGGCCCGGCCGTTGCGGAGATGCTCGACGGCGCCGGCCAATGGCAGGTGCGTGCGCGCGGCACGACGACGCTCATCCGGCTTCCCGACGCCGCCGACGTGCAGCGCGCGTGGCTCGTCGTTCCCGGCAGCGCCGAAGCGGACGTTCCCGCCGCGGAATCGATGTCGCCCGACACGTGGCGCTGGCTCGAGGTCGAGAGCGGCATCGTCACGATCGAAGCCGCGACCGTCGACCGCTTCGTTCCGCAGATGGTCAACTTCGAGCTCGTCGGCGGCGTCGACTTCAAGAAGGGCTGCTACCCCGGGCAGGAAGTCGTCGCCCGCAGCCAGTACCGCGGCACGACGAAGCGGCGCACGCTGCTCTTCGACTGCGACGTCCTCCCCTCGCCCGGCCAGGATGTGTACGCGAGCGGAGCCGGGGGAGAGCCGGCCGGGACCGTCGCCAACGCGGCGCCGCATCCGCTTCGCGGCGGCGGCAGCGCGCTCGTCGAGGTGCGGCTGGCTGTTGCCGGCGACGAGCTCCGTCTCGCTGCTGCCGACGGCCCGTTGCTCACCCGGCGCGAGCTGCCCTACCCCGTTCCGCTCGAAGCGCACGCTGCTTCCTGAGCGGAGCGCGACGTGCGCGAGCTCTTCGTCTGGTATCGCGTCGCCGAGCGCGACGCCGACGCGCTGCGCGCCGCGGTCGAGGCGATGCACGAATCGCTCGAGCAGCGCTTCGAAGGGCTTCGCGCGCGGCTCCTGGTGCGGCACGAGCCCGAGCGGCAAACGTGGATGGAGACGTTCGCGCGGTCGCCGCGAATTCCGGGCGATGTCGCCGGCATCGATGCCGCGACCGAAGCGGCGATCGCCACGGCGGCGCTGCCGCTGCGCCCGCTCCTCGCGAGCGAGCGCCACGTCGAGTCGTTCGAGACGGTGCGCCGCGCCGAAGAGCGCTAGAGGGTGCGAATCATCTCGACGTGGGCGATCCCCGCCTCCTCGAACGCCGGCCCCCGGCGAACGAAGCCGGCGCGCTCGTAGAAACGCGCCGCGCCGAGCTGCGCGTGCAGCATCGCCTGCCGATCGCCGCGCGCGCGCGCGGCGTCGAGCAACGCGTCGAGAACGGCACGGCCGACGCCGCAATGGCGCGCCGTCGCCGACACCGCCATGCGGCCGATCTTGGCCGTGCCGGGGACGTGCTCGAGCATCCGTCCGGTCGCGAGCGCGCGGCCCATGCGGTTGAACGCGACCGCGTGGACGGCGTCGGAGTCGGCGTCGTCCCACTCCA
>DASSRF010000064.1:0-3188 GCA_035701945.1 Caldimonas sp.
CTCGACGAGGACGCCGCGTGCGCCGACCGGAGGGCCGCCCGGCGTCGCCCGCGGCGCCGGCGTCGTCGCGCCGGGCGACGCGGCGCCGACGTTCGGCTGCGCCGGTGCGGCGTTCGGTGTCGTCGCGACCGGAGGTCCGCCGCGCTCGCTGCCGCGGCCGAATTCAGGACGTCCGCCGCGGTTGTCGGCAGGACGACCGCCCTCGCTTCTCGGCGGCGGCACGGCGACGTCGGCGCGCGGCGGCGGTGCCGTGCCTGCGCGCGGATCGGGCCGCTGCTGCTCGCCCGCGCTCGGCGGCCGCGCCGTCTCCGGACGTCCCGCGAGCCCCGGCGCGCGGCCCTCGAACGGCGGCCGCGGCGGCCGCACCTGCGTCGACGGACGCTGCGCCGGCGGCGGTGCGCTCACCGGCGGAGCCGTGACGGTGCGCGGCGGCGCAGCGTCGGCGACGAGCGAGCGCACGTGCGGATCGTTGCGCATGCGTTCGGCGACCGGAGCGACCGGCTGCCGGCGCAGCATGACTTCCTGCGGAACGACGGTCACCGCGTTCGGGAACTTGCGGTTCGCGAGATCGCGCCGGTCGAGCTCGCCGTTGCGGTTGTTGACGATCGTCGTGATGTTGGTGACGTTGGTGACGTGCGTGACGTTGACCTCGCGCACGTAGCGCTGCGAGAAGCGGTACGGAGGAACGTAGACCTCGTGCGGCGCGAGCGGCACCCAGCCGACCGGAGCACCGCCGCCGACGGTGATCGAGACGCTGACGCTCGGACCGCCGATCCAGGCGACGAGCGCCGGCGCGTAGACCGGACGCGCGACGTACGTGCCGGGCACCCAGCACCAGACGTTGCGTCGATAGACCCAGCGCCCGTAGTGGAACGGCGCGAAGCCCCACGGCGCGTCGTCGACCCACGTCCATCCCCACGGCCGCACCCACGCCCAGTGCCCCGTCGTGTACGGTGCCCAGCCGACCGGCACCTGGCGCGGGATCCAGAGCGCGCCGTACTCGGGCGTCTGCTCCCACGAGCCGTAGCGGTCGAGGTCCTCGGCGCCGGTCATCTCGGGCGAGACGTAGCGGCGCTGCTGCGCGACGCGGTCCTCGGCGCGGTCGCGGTCGTCGTTCCAGGCCGCGAACTCGTCGCGGACGAGCTGCATCATCGCGTACTGCGGCACGCCCGCCTGGTCGATCCAGAACTGCGCGTGCTGGCCCGTCGTCACCGGCAGCGCGGTGTTTCGGTTCTCGTAGATCGCCTGTCCGGAAAACGCGGTGACGTCGCTCGCCTGGTCGAAGCGGTCGAAGCGGAATCGACCGACGGCCTGCGCGCGGAATCGCCCTTCGTCGGTCGAGAGCTCGAACTCGTTGACCGACTGCGGGCTGCGCAGGCGCACCGCGACGCTGCCGCCTTCGAGGCGCAGCGCGAAGCGGCTGTCGTCGAGGCGAGCGATCTCGAGCTCGGTCGCGCCGTCGAGGCGCAGCGTCGTCGAGCCGAGCGTGATCTCGGCGCGCGCGCCGTTGTCGGTCGCGATGCGGTCGCCGGTCGTGAGCGGGCGGTTGCGCGCGATCGTCACCCACTCGTTGCTGTCGGCGCTGAAGAGCCAGACCTGGCCCGACGCATCGCCGAGCCGCGCGACACGGCTCGGCGGATCGACGACCGCCTGCGCGTGCGCGCCGAAGGCCGCCGCGAACGCGACGAGCGCGGTCAGCACGACGATCCAGACGCGCCGGCGGCCATGGGTCTCGATCGCCTGCGCGACGCGGAATTGCGACGACGTCCTCATGCCTGCTCCTCGCGCCGCACCCATGCGGCGCGCCTTTCCTCAACGCTGGCCGTCTTGCCCCCGCCGACCGCCGAGCACTCCCGACACGTTCGTTTACAGCGCGGAAACGGACGAGGCCTCAATCGTCTCCAGCACGATCGAGGCCCGGAAAGAGCACGTTCGTGAAGCCGAATTTGCTGAAGTCGCGGATCCGCATCGGGTAAAGCTTGCCGATCAGGTGGTCGCACTCGTGCTGGACGACGCGGGCGTGAAATCCTTCCGCTTCGCGGTCGATCGGATGGCCTTCGACGTCGAAGCCGCGGTAGCGGATGCGCGCGAAGCGCGGTACGACGCCGCGCAGTCCCGGCACCGAGAGGCATCCTTCCCAGCCCTCCTCCTGGTCGCTGCCGATCGGTTCGATCGTCGGATTGACGAGGATCGTCTCGGGAACCGGCGGCGCGTCGGGATAGCGGTCGTTGCGGTCGAAGCCGAAGATGACGAGCTGCAGGTCGACGCCGATCTGCGGCGCCGCGAGCCCGGCGCCGTTGGCCGCGTGCATCGTCTCGAACATGTCGTCGACGAGCTCGCGCAGCTCGGCCGTCGCGAAGCGCTCGACCGGCCGCGCGACCGCGAGCAGTCGCGGATCGCCCATCTTCAGGATCGTGCGCACCGTCATCGCGGCCCCAGTCCGGTTTCGAGCGCCGCTTCGTCGCGCTGCGCGCGCCACGCCGCGATCACGTCGTCGGGCGCCTGCACGAGCTCGACGAGAACGCCGGCGCCGGCGACCGGAAACGCGTCGTTCGGCCGCGGATGGATGAAGCAGATGTCGTGGCCGCTCGCGCCGGTGCGGATCCCGCCCGGCGCCATGCGGACGCCGTTCGCCTCGAGCCACGCGACCGCGGCGCGGAGGTCGTCGATCCACAGCCCGACGTGGTTGAGCGGCGGCACGTGGACCGCGGGCTTGCCGTTCGGATCGATCGGCTCCATCAGATCGATCTCGACGCGTGCGAGGCCGAGGCCGACCTCGCAGACGTCCTCGTCGACGTTCTCGCGTTCGGAGCGGAACCAGCCGGTCGTCGCGACGCCGAGGCGGTCGACCCAGAGTGCGCGCAGCTCGGCCTTGCTCGCGGCGCCGAGCGCGATCTGCTGCAGGCCGAGGACGTTGAACGGCCGATCGCCGGGCGCGCTCATCGCTTGGCCTCCGCTTCGGCGAACTCGAGGATGACCTCGTCGACCGCGACGCTCTCGCCGGGAGTCGCGACGATCTTCGCGACCACGCCGTCGTGCGTGGCGACGACGACGTTTTCCATCTTCATCGCCTCGATGACCGCGAGCCGCTCGCCGGCGCGCACTGCCTGCCCTGCCTGCACCGCGACCTGCACCAGCAGGCCGGGCATCGGCGAGAGCAGGAACCGGCTGAGATCGGGCGGCTCCTT
>DASSRF010000065.1:0-12058 GCA_035701945.1 Caldimonas sp.
GCCTTTGCAACGTCCCGCAGAGCACGCCGTTGCGCAACCCGGGGACGTGGCAATCGGCGAGCGCGGCGGGCGTCTCGGCGCGCGCTGCCGCGACGGCCGCGAGCGCGACGAGCGTCGCCGCAGCGCCGCGGCGCACCGCGCGGGCGACGCGCGATGCCGCCGTCATTCGCCGAGCGTTCGCTTCAGCTCGCCGCCGCTCACGAGACGCTCGAGCTCGTCGGCGCCGCCGATCAGGATGCCCTTGACGAAGACCATCGGGAACGTCGGCCAGCCGGTCCACATCTTGAGCGCGTTGCGGCGCCGCCAGCCGCCGAGATAGCTGCCGAGCCCGAGGTACTGGTACGCGATCCCGGCGGCAGCGAGCGCCTTCCTCGCGCGCCGCACGTGCGGGTTGCCCGCCATGCCGACGACGAGCACCGGGTTCGACGTCGCCGCCGCCTGGACGTTGTGGACGATGTCCGCGTTGAGGTTGCCGACGCGCTCGCGGATCGCCGGATGGAGGCGGGCCTCTTCGAGGATCGTGCGGGGCATGGGCGCGGCCGGTTTTCGGTGACCGCGCACCATACCATCGCCGCCGCCGGATCGACCCGGCGGATCAGGTTGCGAGCACGCCGCTCTGGAAGTCGTGGAACGCGCGCTGCAACTCTGCGCTCGTGTTCATCACGAACGGACCGTACTGCGCGATCGGCTCGCCGAGCGGACGTCCGGCGACGACGAGGACGCGCGCCGGCGCGACAGCCTCGGCGGCGACCACGAAGCGAACGCCGTCGCCGCCGTCGTTGGCGAGGATCGCCATCCGCTCGGGCTCGACCGTCGTCGCCGCGTCGTCGCCGCCGACCGCGACCGCGGTCGCGCCGAAGACATAGGCGAATGCGTTGTGCCCGGCGGGCAGCTCGGCGGTGAACGCGGCGCCCGCGGGAATCGTCAGGTCGAGGACGACCGGCTCGGTCTTCGGCCGCGCGACCGCGCCGGCGACGTCGCCGCTCGCGCCGGCGATGACGCGAACGCGAACGCCGGCGGCATCGGTGTATTCGGGCACCGCCGACGGTGCGATGTCGCGATACGCCGGTGCCGTCATCTTGTCGGCGGCGGCGAGATTGACCCAGAGCTGGAAGCCGGCCATGCGGCCTTCCTCCTGCTCGGGCATCTCGGAGTGGACGATGCCGCGACCGGCGGTCATCCACTGCACGCTGCCGGGCTCGAGCAGGCCGACGTTGCCGACGCTGTCGCGGTGGCGCATGCGGCCTTCGAGCATGATCGTGACGGTCTCGAAGCCACGGTGCGGGTGGTCGGGAAAGCCGCCGATGTAGTCGCTCGCCGAATCGCTGCCGAAGGCGTCGAGCATCAGGAACGGATCGAGCCGGCGCTGCAGCGGCTGCGTCAGGACGCGCGTCAGGCGGACGCCGTCGCCGTCGGAGGTGGGCTGGCCGCGGACGATGCGCTCGACCGCACGGGAACGGAAAGTGCCGAGAGTGCTCATCTCGCCAATGTAGCGACAGCGCGGCGTCGATCAAGCGCAGCGGCGTTGAACGCTGGCTTCAATCGGCGCGAACGGCAGCGTTCGCGCCGACGCGGTGTAATACCGGTCCCCTCCCATTCGACCAGGATCGTCATGAAGCTCTACTACAGCCCCGGCGCTTGCTCGCTCTCGCCGCACATCGTCCTGCGCGAGGCCGGCCTCGCCTTCGAGCCCGTCCTGGCGAGCACGAAGACGCACAAGCTCCAGGACGGCACCGACTACTACACGATCAACCCGAAGGGCTACGTGCCGACGCTCGAGCTCGACAACGGCGAGCGCCTCACCGAGGGACCGGCGATCGTCCAGTACATCGCCGACCAGGCGCCGGGCAGGAACCTCGCTCCGGCGGCGGGGACGATGGCGCGCTACCGGCTGCAGGAGTGGCTGAACTTCATCACCAGCGAGATCCACAAGACGTACAGCCCGCTCTTCAGCCCGGCGGTGCCCGAGGACTACAAGACGATCGCGAAGGCGAGGCTGAACGATCGCTACCGCTGGATCGACGCCCAGCTCGAGGGCAAGAGCTACCTGATGGGCGATGACTTCAGCGTCGCCGACGCGTACCTGTTCGCCGTCACCAACTGGGCGAAGTTCGTCGGCATCGACCTCGCGCCGTACAAGCACGTCGGCGCGTTCATGGCGCGCGTCGCCGCGCGTCCGGCGGTGCAGGAGGCGATGAAGGCCGAGGGCCTGCTCAAGTAGGCGATGGCACGCGGCGCAGCGCTGACGGCACTCGCGGCGGGCGCGGCGCTCGCCGCGGCGGCGGCGCTCGCGGCGCCGTCGGCCCCCGGCCGCTACGACGCCGAGCTCTGCGTCGCCACGCGCGCTGGCGCGCCGCCGACGTGCGGCGCCGCGGACGTCGAGGTTCGCTCGGGGGTCGTCAGCGTCCGCGTCGCCGACATCGTCTACAACCTCGCGCTTCGCCACGACCAGCTCGACGTCGTCACGATGCACGGCAAGATGCAGATCGACGAGTTCAGCTCGCCGTACCAGTGGCAGGCGACGACGCTCCTGTTCGTCGATCCCGACAAGGACGTCCGCTACGAGGTGCGGATCGGCGCGCGCAAGGTCGCTCGCTAGCGTTTCATCAGGCGAGCCGCGCAGCGGCGAGCAGCTCCTGCGTGTACGCCTCGCGCGGCGCGGCGAAAAGCGCCTCGGCCTCGCCCGACTCGACGATCTCGCCGTCCTTCATCACCAGCACGCGGTGCGACATCGCGCGCACGACGGCGAGGTCGTGGCTGATGAAGACGTAGCTCATCGCATAGCGCCGCTGCAGGTCGGTGAGCAGCGCGAGCACCTGGCGCTGCACCGAGACGTCGAGCGCCGAGGTCGGCTCGTCGAGCACGAGCACCTCGGGACGCAGGATGACCGCGCGCGCGATCGCGATCCGTTGCCGCTGGCCGCCGGAGAACTCGTGCGGATAGCGGTGCAGCGCGTCGGCGAGCCCGGCGGCGGCGCCGAGGCCGACCTCGTCGAGCATCTGCACGATCAGGCGGTCGCGTTCGGCGCGGCCGAGGTCGGGACGGTGCAGCGCGAGGCCCTCGCCGACGATGCGGCCGACGGTCATGCGGGGGCTGAGCGAGCCGAACGGATCCTGGAAGACGACCTGGATCCGCCGCCGCATCGCACGCAGCTCCGCGCGGCCGGCGTTGTCGATCCGTTCGCCGTCGAGGACGACCTCGCCTGCGGCGACCGGCTGCAGGGCGAGGAGCGCGAGCCCGAGCGTCGTCTTCCCCGATCCCGACTCGCCGACGATGCCGAGCGTCTCGCCGCGGCGCAGCTGCAGCGTCGCCTCGCGCACCGCGTCGAAGCGACGGTGGCGGAACCAGCGGCCGGCGACGTCGAAGCTGACGCGGACGCCACGGGCGTCGACGAGCACCGGTGCGCCGTCGGCGACCGCCGCGACGTCGCGCGTCGGCCGGCTCGCGAGCAGCGCCTGCGTGTAGCGGTGCTGCGGGGCGTCGAACACCGTCGCCGTCGCGCCGCTCTCGACGAGCTTGCCGCGCTCCATCACGCCGACGCGATGGGTGAAGCGGCGGACGAGGTTGAGGTCGTGGGTGATGAAGAGAAGCGCCATCCCCATCTCCGCCTGCAGCGCGTCGAGGAGAGCAAGGATCTGCGCCTGGATCGTGACGTCGAGCGCCGTCGTCGGCTCGTCGGCGATGAGCAGGCGCGGCCGGCAAGCGAGCGCCATCGCGATCATCGCGCGCTGCCGCTGACCGCCCGAGAGCTGGTGCGGATAGGCGTCGACGCGGCGCGCCGGCTCCGGGATTCCGGTGCGCTCGAGAAGCGCGACCGCGCGCTCGCGCGCGGCACCGCCGCTCAAGCCCTCGTGCAGCCCGAGCACCTCGACGATCTGCGCGCCGACCGTGTGCAGCGGGTTGAGCGCGGTCATCGGCTCCTGGAAGATCATCGCGATCTCGCCGCCGCGGATCGCCTGCAGCTTCGCTTCGGAGAGGGTGCGCAGGTCGGTGCCGTCGAAGACGATGCGCCCGCTCGTCTCGGCGCCCTCGACGAGGCCGAGCACCGAGAGCGCGGTGATCGACTTGCCCGATCCCGACTCGCCGACGAGGGCGAGCTTCTCTCCGGCGGCGATCGTCAGCGAGACGTCGTCGACGACCGCCTTCGCGCCGAAGCGCACCGTGAGGTGCTCGATCGCGAGAAGCGGCGCGCTCAACGAGGATCGCGTGCGGGCGCGACTACGCGGTCGCCGCCTTCGCCGGCGCCGTCAGCAGCTTGCGGCAGGTCGCGCGCTCGTCGTCGCTGCGCGTCGGCGCTGCGCACAGCTCGCCGAGCTTGGTCTCGAGGCGCGCCATCGACGCGCGATGCGCGCCGCCCTTGTTCCACGCCTGCAGCTGGCTGCCGACCTTCTGCAGCGCGCGGCCGCTCCTCATGTAGAACGCGTCGGGCTGCGCCGCCGCCTCGCTCCAGAGCTGCGTCGCCGCCGCCTCGATCGCGTGCTCGTCGTTCGGCGCCAGCTCGACCAGCGCCGCGATGTAGCTCGCGCCCCACTGCAGCCGCGTCGCCGGCCCTTCGCTCTTGTCGTACGCCTCGCGGTACCAGCGCAGCGCCTCGGCCTTGTCGCCGCGCTTCCTGGCGTTGATCGCGAGCTCGGACATCAGGTAATACGGCGAATGGCTCCTGGCGAGGTTGGCCTTCAGCAGCGCGTCGGACTCGTCGCCGAGGCCGGCGCGCTCGAGCAGGTACGCGTCCGCGGTGATGACCGCCTGGCGCTCGTAGCCGTCGGTGATCTCGCGGTCGTCGCGAGCGACGTGCTCGCGCACCTCGGCGACGAGCGCGGCGGGCAGGTGCGGCTTCGCGCGCTGCGCCGCGGGCCTGGCGGGGTGGTCCTCGGGCTCGTCGATGCGAACGAGATCGACGCGCGCGATCAGCGCCTGCGTGCGGTCGGCGCGCGACAACGTCGTGTCGGTGACGAGCCGCTCGAGCGCGGCGTCGAACGCGGCGACGAGCGCCTTGCGGTCGGCGCTGCCGCTGGCGCTCATCGCGCGCACGATCTCGCCGGCGTAGTTGGTGACCATGTCGGTCTGCTCGCGCGTCCTCGCCGGGTCGGCGAGGAGCGCAAGCACCGCGGTGCGGGTCGCGGCGTCGAGCTTCGCCGGCGACTTGCCTTCGGTGAACGCGAGCGCCTTCAGGCGCAAGCGCATCGCCGCGTCCGGCGCGCTGTCGGGGCACGCGGCAGCGAGCGAGCGCATCGTCGCCGGCAGCTTGTCCTTGCCGAGCACCTGCTGCTGGTCGGTCTCCCACGAGTAGAACGCGAGCAGCCGCCAGTCGCTCGGCGCGAGCGCCGCCGGATGCGCGAGCGCGTCGGCGAGCAGCGCGCCGACCGGACGCGCGGCGTTCATGCCGAGCGTCAGCACCTCGGTGTAGCGCGCCGGCTCGACCTCGCCCGGCAACCGCGTCACTTCCTTGCCGTCGGCGTTGAAGAGGACCATCGTCGGGTAGCCGCTCACCTTGAAGCGCGCGCCGATCTTCTGCGCGCCCGGGCTGTCGCCGTCGACGTAGACCGGGACGAACGCGCGCGAGCGCTCGATGAAGTCCTGGCGGTTGAAGAGCGTCGCCTTGACGTGGTTGCACGGCGGGCACCACTTCGCGCCCCAGTACATGAAGACGGGCTTGTGCTCGTCGCGCGCGGCGGCGAACGCGGCGTCGACTTGGGCGTCGTTCGCCGCCTCGCGCCAGGCGATGCCGGCGTCCGTCGCGACGTTGCCGTGCGTTGCGGCATTCGCCGTCGTCGTTGCCGCAGGCGCGCGTTCGACCGCGACGGCCGGCGCCGCAACGTCGACCGACGCTGCGGGCGCGGCGGGCCGCTGGCGCTCGCAAGCGCCGACGAGAGCGGCGAGCGCGCATGCGGCAAGGACAGCGACGCGGATCTGAGCTGCCATCGTGGACTCCGGTGGGCCCGCGATTTTCGCGCAATCAGTCGACCGGCGCCGGCGCCTCGCGCACCGGGTCGCGCGGCGCCGAGGTGAACTGCGCGAGCGCGACGCCGGCGAGCGTGATCGCGGCGCCGCCGAGCTTGACCGCCGTGTAGCGCTCGCCGGTCAGCGCCCACGCGACGACGCCCGCGATCGGCGGCATCAGGTACATCAGCGGCGCGGTCGGGCCGACGCCGCGCACCGCGTTGACCCAGCCCCAGACGATCCAGCCGAGGAACGCGGCGACGATGACGGCGTAGAACGTCCCCGCCCAGATCGCCGGCGAAACGTCGGCCCAGCGCACCGCGAGTCCCGCCGGCATGCTGACGACGACGACCGGCAGGCTCGCGAAGAGGACGCCGTAGGTCATCACGGTGACGCCGCCGAAGCGCTCGATCAGCGGCTTGGCGGCGACCGTGTAGTACGAGAAGAACGAAGCCGCGACGAGCAGCACGAGGTCGCCCGCGCTCGCCTGCCAGTGGCCGCCGAACAGCTTGTCGGAGAGGAAGACGACGACGCCGACGCACGCGACCGCGACGCCGGCGACCGAGCCGCGCGTCAGCGCCTCGTGGCCGTGCCAGTGCAGGATGAGCAGCGTGAAGACCGGTCCGCAGGCGAGGATGATCGAGCTCGAGAACGCCGTCGACCAGTGGATGCCGTAGGTGACGAGGCCGACGTGGAGCAGGTGGCCGACGAGGCCGAGCCGGGCCAGCGCGAAGGCGTCGGTGCGCGACAGCCGCGGCCAGCGGGTGCCGAACCGCAGGCAGAGCAGCAGCGCCGCGGCGACCGGCATCATGAGGTAGCGGACGAAGAGGAACCCGCCCGGCGAGAGCGCCTCGAAGACCGCCTTCTGGACGCTGAAGTTCGCGCCCCACAGCACGATCAGGCCGAGCGCGGCCCAGAGCGCCTGGCGCGAGCGATCGACCGGCTCGGCGCTCGCGCCGCTCGCTGTCCCCATGCCCGATCAGGCCTCGCCCGCTGCCGCGTCGAGTCGGCGGTCGCCGCGGTCGCCGGCGAGCAGCAGCTGCGCGTCGTCGACGCGCCAGCCGTCGACCGGCGTCGCGCGCGCGAGCGCCATCCAGAGCGCGAAGCCGATCGTCGCCGGGCGCTTCGGCGCGGCGCGCGCGACGACAAAGCCGTCGACGCTCGCGACGAGGACGCCGCATTCGCGCGGGATCTCGTCGGCCTCGGCGATGCCGTCGGCGATCACGTACCAGCACTCGCCGCCGAGCGCGAGGTACGCCTGCCGCTTGCACGCGCGGCGCAGGTCGGCGAGCAGGTCGGCGCGACGCACCTTGACCTCGTGCACGACCGGCTCGGCGTAGGCCTCGACGGTGGTGTGGCGGATCGAGAAGACGTCGGGCATCGCGATCGTCCAGCCGGAGTCGACCTTGGCGCGCACCGCGAGCCCGCGCCAGGCGAGGCGGCCTGCGCGCGTCATCGCGCGCGCGACGCGCTCGACGAGCGCCTCGTGCGGATCGCGCCGGGCGCGGTTCTTCGCCAGCGTCTCGGCGAGGACGGCGATGCCGGCGTCGGTGAGGCGAAGCGTCTCGCGGCCGAGCGCGTCGCGCTCGCGCACGACGAGGCCGGCGGCGAGCAGCTCGACCTCGATGCCGTCCTGGCAGGGCCAGCCCGCCGAGCGGTAGATGTCGCGCAGCCGTCGCCGGTGGTGGACGCCGAGGGGCGCCGACGCGCAGCTGGCGAGCGGGGACGCGTCGGGCATGGTCGGCGGAATGCGGTCGGCGGCGGCCTCGCACCATAGCGCGAATCGCACGTGGGAATCGCTCGCACGGGTACGATTCGGCGTCCTGACCTCGAGGATCCCGTGCGATGACGACCCGCTTCCGCCCTGCCCCGACGCTCGCCGCCCGTCTCGCCGCAGCGCTCGCGCTCGCCCTGGCCGCCGCGTCGCCGGCGCTCGCCGCCGACCCGAAGGTGCTCAACGTCTACAACTGGTCCGACTACATCGCCGACGACACGCTCAAGAACTTCGAGAAAGAGACCGGGATCAAGGTCAACTACGACAACTACGACAGCAACGAAGTGCTGATGGCCAAGCTCGTCGCCGGCAACTCGGGCTACGACATCGTCGTGCCGAGCTCTCACTTCGCGAAGCTGCAGATCCAGGGCGGCCTGCTGCAGAAGCTCGACCGCTCGAAGCTCACCAACTGGGGCAACCTCGACCCGACGCTGCTGAAGCAGCTCGAGACGGTCGACCCCGGCAACCAGTACCTCGTCGACTGGATGTGGGGCTTCGTCACGGTCGGCATCAACAAGGACAAGGTGCGGGCCGCGCTCGGCAACACGCCGATGCCCGAGAACGCGTGGAGCCTGATCTTCGATCCGAAGTACGCGAGCAAGCTGAAGAGCTGCGGCGTCAACTTCCTCGACTCGGCGTCCGAGGTGCTGCCGGTGGCGCTGATGTACGTCGGCAAGCCCGCGTACAGCACCAGCACCGCCGACTACGACGCCGCGGCGAAGATGCTCGCGTCGGTGCGGCCGTATGTCACCCGCTTCTCGTCGTCGGGCTACATCAACGACCTCGCCGGCGGGTCGCTGTGCGCGGTGATGGGCTACTCGGGCGACATCAACATCGCGCGGGCGCGCGCGATGGAGGCCAACCCGAAGCAGCCGCCGGCGATCGAGGCGCTCATCCCCAAGGGCGGGGCGACGCTCTTCTTCGACACCATGGCGATCCCGAAGGACGCGAAGAACGTCGACAACGCGCACCTCTTCATCAACTACATCCTGCGGCCCGAGGTCGCGGCGTCGCTGACGAACAAGGTCTTCTACGCCAACCCGAACAAGGCGTCGCTGAAATACGTCAAGAAGGACGTCGCCGAGAACAAGACGATCTTCCTGAGCGACGCCGACAAGGCGCACATGACGGCGCCCGACGCGGTGCCGCAGGCGATCCAGCGCACGCGCACGCGCGTCTTCACGAACTTCAAGGCCGGCAAGTGAAGCGCGGCGCGGCGAGATCCTTCGCTGCGCTCGGGATGACGTGAGCCGCGGCGCGGCTCAGGTCACCTTCACGCCCTTCCAGAACGCGACCCGGCCCTTGATCTCCTTGGCCGCTTCGCTCGGCTCGGGGTAGTACCAGACCGCGTTCTCGTTCATCTCGCCGTCGACGATCAGGCTGTAGTAGTGCGCCTGGCCCTTCCACGGGCAGCTCGAGCGGTGGTTGCTGAAGGTCACGTACTCGCGCTTCAGGCTCGACTCCGGGAAGTAGTGGTTGCCCTCGACGACGACGGTGTCGTCGCTCTCGGCGATCGTCGCGCCGTTCCAGGTGGCTTTCATCGTGCGTCCTCGCTGCAACGCGGGAATACTAGTCCAGCGAAGATGACCACGAGAGACGCGCGAAAGGCACGCAAGATGACGCAAGTACGCAAGGGACAGGCGCCCGCGCAGCTGGGCCGCGACGAGTTCGGCGAGCGCTTCCGCCAGCTCTTCTTCGACCCGAACTTCGACGCCGAGCGCGCCGCGCTCGGCCGGATCGAGGAGATCGCCTGGCGCAACTACGAAGACGGCCGCAAGGCACCGCGGACGCGCAAGGCCGGCCCCGGCCACGCCGACCCCGACTACGAGCTTTCGGTCGACTGGCTCGGCGCGCGCGAGCGCGTCGAGCGCGCGCAGGCGCAGCAGCGCAACGCGGCGTCGCCGACGCGCGCGCTCGTCATCTGCGGCTCGCCGCGCAACGACGGCACCTGCCCGGGCGAGATGTCGAAGACGTTCCGGCTCGCGCGCGACGTCGAGGAGACGCTCGTCGGCGAGCAGATCGAGGTCGACTTCCTCGACCTCAGCCATCTCACCTCCGAGTACGGCCGCAAGATCCATCCGTGCAAGGGCTGCGTCTCGACGGCGATGCCGCTCTGCCACTGGCCCTGCAGCTGCTACCCCAACCACGCGCTCAACCAGGTCCACGACGCGATGAACGAGATCTTCGAGCGCTGGGCAGCGGCGCACGCGATCGTCATCGTGACGCCGACGCACTGGTATTCGTCGTCGAGCGCGCTCAAGCTCATGATCGACCGCCTCGTCTGCGCCGACGGCGGCAACCCCGACCCGACGTCGACGCACGGCAAGAAGCCCGAGGAAGCGAAGGCGCTCGAGCTCGCCGGCTGGCCCTATCCGAAGCACCTCGCCGGGCGCGTCTACGGGCTCGTCGTCCATGGCGACGTCGACGGCCTCGAGGGCAACCGCCGCGCGCTTTCCGACTGGCTCGACTGGATGGGCCTGATCGACGCCGGCAGCCGCGCCCGCCTCGGCCGCTACATCGGCTACTGGGAGCCGTACGCGACGAGCCACGACGCGCTCGACGCCGACCAGGCGGTTCGCGAGGAAACGAGGCAGGTCGCGCGCGCGGTCGCGCAGGTCACGCGCGAGATGCGCGCCGGCAGGATCGCTTCTCCGCTGCGCGACGAGCCGCCGCCGCGGCCGAAATGAACGTGCGCGAGCGCGGCCGCCGCAGACGGGGTACGCTCGGTCTTTGTTGCACTGCAACATCGACCGTCCACGCCCCCGCATGCACCCGTTCCTGCGCAAGATCCTCGAAGCGACCCGGCTGACCCGCGAAGGCCGGATCGGCGAAGCGACCGCCGCGATCCGCGCCGCCGTCGCACCTGCCGCGCAACGCAGCGCCGTCGTCGACGACGGCGACGTCGCGATCGCCGAGCCGGCGCCGCGGCGTGTCGACCGGGCCGAAGGTCGCTTCATCGAGAGCAGCTTCACCGGCAGCGCCGGAACGCGCGCGTTCAAGCTCTTCGTCCCCGGCGGCCGCGAAGGCGAAGCGCTGCCGCTCGTCGTCATGCTGCACGGCTGCACGCAGGGGCCCGACGACTTCGCCGCCGGCACGCGGATGAACGCGATCGCCGAACAGCAGGGCTTTCTCGTCCTCTATCCGACGCAGTCGCAGCGCGCCAACGGTCAGCGCTGCTGGAACTGGTTCTCGCCCCGCCACCAGCGGCGCGGCGGCGGCGAGCCGGCGCTGATCGCGGCGATGACGCGTCACGTCGTGCAGACGCACGACGTCGACCGCGACCGCGTCTGGGTCGCCGGCCTTTCCGCGGGCGGCGCGATGGCGGCGATCCTCGCGCGCGAGTACGCCGACGTCTTCGCAGCCGCCGGCGTGCACTCGGGGATCGTCCCCGGCGCGGCGCGCGACGTCGCCTCGGCGTTCGCGGTCATGCGTTCGGGCCCGGGCACGACGTCGCCGCTGGCGAGCCGCGCCGCGCCCGCCGACGCGGCTTCGCCGACGCGGCGCTCGGCGCCGCTCATCGTCTTCCACGGTGACGCCGACACGACCGTCGCGATCGCCAACGCCGATGCGCTCCTCGCCAGCGCGATCGCCGACCTGGCGGTCGTCGCGACGACGACCCGGGGCGTCGCGGAGCGCGGCGAGCGCGCGTTCCGGCGCACCGTCTGGCATCGCAGCGACGACGACGGCGCGCCGAGCGTCGCCGAGCGCTGGGTCGTGCACGGCTCGCAGCACGCCTGGTCGGGCGGCGCCGCGGGCGGCTCCTTCACCGATCCTGCGGGGCCGGACGCTTCGCGCGAGATGCTGCGCTTCTTCGCCGAGCATCCCCGTGTGTCTTCGCTCGCCGAGGCGTTCGGGACCTCCACGTAGACTTTCGGCCGCCATGCCGTCGACCCCGTTCGCACCGCTGCTCCTCGCCGTCGCGCTCGCGCTCGCCGGCTGCGCCGCACCGGTCGCGGCGCCGCCGCCGCAGGTGGCGCCGGCGTGGCAATCGCCGCTGCCGCACGGCGGCACCGTCGCCGAGCTGCGCCGCTGGTGGACGCAGTTCGACGATCCGCTCCTCGCGCGGCTGATCGATGCCGCCGAGCAGGCGAGCCCGACGATCGCGAGCGCAGGCGCGCGCATCGCCGAAGCCGAGGCGCGCCGCACGGCCGCGAACGCAGCGCTCGTGCCTTCGCTCGATGCCAACGCCAACGCGGCACGCGGCCGCCAGGACCTCAGCCTGCCGCTCGGCACGAGCGCGAGCGCCGAGCTGCGCGCGAGCTGGGAGATCGACGTCTTCGGCGGCAACCGCGCGGCGCGCGACGCCGCGACCGAGCGGCTCGACAGCGCCGACGCGCTCTGGCA
>DASSRF010000066.1:0-3719 GCA_035701945.1 Caldimonas sp.
GAGAGGATCTGGCCGCGCGCGTCGAGCACGACCGTGACCACCATCGAGTGGCGGTCCTCGCCGCCCTGCGTCAGGTCGGCGAACGGCGAGCGGCTCGACATGCGCAGCGATCCGGCGAAGACTCCGGCGACACGGCCGTCGCTTCCGAACACCGGCATCGTCAGGACGACGAACGGCTCTCCGGTGGCGCGCGACATCGCCGCGCGCGAGACGATCGGACGGCGCTCGCGCAGCGTCTCCTTGAAGTAGTCGCGGTCGGCGACGTTGAGGTGCGGCTCGCGCAGGCCCTTGTCGTCGTCGATGAGCAGCATCTCGCCGTCGGCAGCGACGACGAAGACGCTGGAGAACATCGTGCCGAGCACCGGCTGCGCGCGCATGAACTCACCGAGACGCGGCAGGTCGCCGAGTGCGTCCGGAGGCAACTGCAGCGCCGCGCTGCGCAGCGCGCGTTGCAGCCCGACCAGCCTGAGCGAGATCGCGGCGGCCAGCCGCCGGGCGTCATCCTCCTGCGAATCGAGGACGACCTGCTCGGTGCTGCGGCCGACCTCGCGCAGCACGAAGATCAGCGTCAGCGCGACGCTGGCGAGCACGAGCAGCGCGCCGGCGAGCGCGAAGCGGACCTTCAGCGAGCGAAGGCTGGAGAGGGTCCCGTCGGTGCGCATGCATGCTTTTCGGTGCGGCTGCCAGTCTTCCGCAACTTCGCGAAGCGAAATGTGTGAAAGTGCAGTCGCGCACGCGAAAAGCGTGAACGATTGGGCGCCCTCGCAGGCGCCCGCCGGGCTTCAGGCGGGCGATTCGGCGAGCAGCTCCGACTTGCGCTCGGCGAGCGTGGCCCCGAGCCCCGCGAGGTCCATCTTCGCCTTTCGGCAGGCCGGGAAGATCTCGCCCTCTTCCTCGTCGACGTGGTGGTCGACGTACTCGCCGAGGACCTTGACCTTCGCGTCGTACAGGTCGTCGTCGGGCGACATCGCGCGGATCTGCGCGATCAGGTCCTTGGCCGAGGCGTGCTCGACCTCGGCTTCGTCGAGCAGGTCGGCTTCGACGCCGGCATCGCGTGCCGCCGGATAGAAGATCTCCTCCTCGATCGTCGCGTGCGCGGTCAGCATCGCGCAGATCTGCTCGGCGAGCGCCTGGCGCTCGTCGCCTTCGGCCTGGTCGGTCGCGAGCTCGTCGTATTCGGCGAAGAGGTTGCGGACATCGGTGTGGTCCTGCGTGAGCAGCGCGATCGCGTCGTCCTTCGCGCCGCGCGCGCCCTTGCCCGCCTTCTTGGCGGTCTTGCTGGCATCGGCCATACGTTCTCCTGTGGCGCCCGCGGCGCTGAAACGGCGCGGGCAAACCGCGTGCCGATCGCCGCGACCTCGCGAAGGCGCGCGAATTGCCCCGGGCGGGGGTCCCGACCAGCGCTCTGCACGATGTCCGATATCCAGTCCAGCGACGACGAATCCCCCAGTGCATCGCGGCACCCCGCGGCTGCGCCGCTCGCGATGTGGGGCGGCGTCGAGTGCACCGTCAATCGCGTCGGCGACACCTACTTCACGCAGCTCGAGCGCAGCGGCCATTGCGCGCGCGACGACGACCTCGAGCGCTTCGCATCGCTCGGCATCCGCGCGCTGCGCTATCCGGTGCTCTGGGAACGCACCGCGCCCGACGGCCTCGCGCACGCCGACTGGGCGTGGCCGGAGCGACGCCTCGCCGCGCTGCGCGACTTCGGCATCGAGCCGATCGTCGGCCTCGTCCACCACGGCAGCGGACCGCGCCACACGAGCCTGCTCGACCCCGGCTTCGCCGAGGGCCTCGCAGAATTCGCCGCCGCCGCCGCCGGGCGCTTTCCCTGGGTGCGCGACTGGACGCCGGTCAACGAGCCCTTGACGACGGCGCGCTTCAGCGCCCTCTACGGCGTCTGGTACCCGCACGCGCGCGACGACGCCTCGTTCGTCCGCGCCGTCCTCCACCAGTGCCGCGCGACCGTGCTCGCGATGGCCGCCATCCGCCGCGTCAACCCCGAAGCGCGGCTCGTCCAGACCGACGATCTCAGCCGCACCTACGGCACCGCGGCGCTCGCCGAGGTGGTCGACTTCTACAACGAGCGCTGCTGGCTCGCCTGGGACCTCCTCTGCGGTCGCGTCGACGAACGCCATCCGCTCTGGAGCTACCTGCGCGACCACGGCGCGGGCGCTGCCGAGATCCTCTGGTTCGCCGAGCACCCGTGCCCGCCCGACGTCGTCGGCGTCAACTACTACGTGACGAGCGAGCGCTGGCTCGACCATCGCGTCGAGCGCCATCCCGACCGCCCGCGCGCGCGCCATCGCGAGGTCGAGTTCGTCGACATCGAGTCGGTGCGCGTCCTCGCGCTGCCGGCGCCGCAGATCGCGTCGCTCCTGCAGGAGGCCTGGCAGCGCTACCGGATCCCGATCGCGATCACCGAGGCGCACCTCGCCGGCGGTCGCGACGATCAGCTGCGCTGGCTGCACGAGATCTGGCGCGCGGCGCAGAGCGCACGCGCGGCCGGCGCCGACGTTCGCGCGGTGACCGCGTGGTCGCTGCTCGGGTCGTTCGACTGGAACTGCCTGCTCGGCGAGTGCCGCGGCTATTACGAGCCGGGCCCGTTCGACGTTCGCGCTGCCAAGCCGCGACCGACCGCACTCGCCGCGCTGATCGCCGAGCTCGCCGCCGGACGCAAGCCGAGCCACCCGGTGCTCGACGGCGAGGGCTGGTGGCGCCGCGCCGATCGCTTCATCGCCAAGCCGATCGTGCCGCGCGCCGCGATCACCACCCTCGCGGGCTTTCGCCCGCACGCCCATGGAGAAGACGTGTCACCGATCCTCATCAGCGGCGCCAGCGGAACGCTCGGCAGGGCGTTCGCGACGATCTGCCGCCAGCGCAACCTCGCCTGCCGCGTCCTCGACCGCGCGGCGATGGACATCGCCGACTCTGCAGCGGTCGCGCGCGCGATCGCGCAGTGGAAGCCCTGGGCGATCGTCAACGCGAGCGGCTACTGCCGCATCGACGACGCCGAGGGCGACGCCGAGCGATGCTTTCGCGAGAACGCGATCGGTCCGGCGACGCTCGCCGGGCAGTGCGCGGCGGCAGGGATCCGGCTGCTGACGTTCTCGAGCGACCAGGTGTTCGACGGCCGCGGGCACCGCGCCTGGGTCGAGAGCGACGCGCCGGCTCCGGTCAACGTCTACGGCCGCAGCAAGGCGCAGGGCGAGCGCGACGTCCTCGCGCTGCTGCCGCAGGCGATGGTCGTGCGGACGAGCGCCTTCTTCGGGCCGTGGGACGCGCACAACTTCGTTCACCACGCGCTCGCGGCGCTCGCGCGCGGCGAGCCGTTCCGCGCCGCCACCGACGTGCGCGTCTCGCCGACCTACGTGCCCGACCTCGTCCACGTCTGCCTCGACCTCCTGATCGACGGCGAGAGCGGCGTCTGGCATCTCGTCAACGACGGCGACGTCAGCTGGCACGAGCTCGCCGTGAGTGCCGCCGAGCTCGCCGGCGTCGATGCATCGAGCCTGCAGCCGTGCACGAATGCCGCGCTCGACCAGCTCGCGCCGCGGCCGCGCCACTGCGTCCTCGCGAGCGAACGCGCCGCGCTGATGGCGCCGCTCGACGATGCGCTGCGCCGCTTCGTCGCCGAGCGGATCGACTTCGGATCCTCGTTGCCGCTGGCGAGCGGGGCGATCGCGCGGGCGGCGCACCGCGCCGGCATCGGCTGACGT
>DASSRF010000067.1:0-9128 GCA_035701945.1 Caldimonas sp.
CGTCGGTCTCGAGCGCGGCGAGGCGCGCGTGCAGGTCGCGCGCGGTGCGCGCGTCCCAGCCGGTGCCGACGTTGCCCGCGTACGTGAGAACGCCGTGCTCGTAGGTGCCGAGGAAGAGGCTGCCGACCTCGCCGCGCGCGCCGCTGCGCTCGCTGAAGCCGCAGACGACGAACTCCTGGCGCAGCGTGCACTTGATCTTCAGCCAGGTCTCGCTTCGCTGCGAGACGTACGGCGCGTCCGGCCGCTTGACGATGATCCCTTCGAGCTGCATCTGCCTGGCCGCCTCGAGCACCTGCGCCGGCGTCGCCGGGAACGCCTGGCTCAGGCGGACGCGCTCGCTCTGCTTGTTCGCGAGCAGCGACGCGAGCAGCGCACGCCGCGACCGCAGCGCGACCTTGCGCAGGTCGAGTCCGCCGTGGAACGGCAGGTCGAAGACGAAGTACGAGATCGCGTCGCTCTTCGCGTTGTCGATCGCGTTCTGCAGCGCGTTGAAATCGGGAACGCCGCGCGCGCCGATGACGACGATCTCGCCGTCGATCCACGCCGAGTCGATCGCGAGCGCCTCGACCGCGGCGGCGAGCGGCTTCAGCTTCGCCGTCCAGTCGTGGCCGCCGCGCGTGATCAGCTTCGCCTTGCCGTGCTCGACGCGCGTCATCAGGCGGTAGCCGTCGAGCTTGGTCTCGACGATCCAGTCGCCCGCAGGCGCGGTCGCGACGAGCGTCGCGAGCTGCGGCTCGAGCTTCGCGGGCAGCGGCGCGCGCACCGCGGCGGCGAGGTCGGCGTCGGTCGCCGTCGTCGCGGTCGTCGCGGTCGTCGCCGCTGCGCCGCGCGGCTCGCGCTCCTCGACAGGGCCGAGCGGATGCGCGACGACGCTGTCGGGAAGCGCGGTGATGACGTCGTACTCGGCGACGGGCCGCGCCCACGCGTCCTTCTTCTTGAAGAGCATCCAGCGGTCCTGGCGATCGCCGGGCTTGGTGATCCGCACGAGCTCCCACAAGCCCGCCAGCTTCTCGCCGTGGAGGCGAAACAGGAGCTTGCCGTTGGCCATGCCTTCGCGCGGATCGCCTTCGGGCTGCCACGTGCCGCGGTCCCAGACGATGACCGTGCCGGCGCCGTACTGGCGCGGCGGGATCGTGCCCTCGAACGTCGCGTAGTCGAGCGGATGGTCCTCGACGTGGATCGCCATCTGCATCTTCGACGGATCGAACGACGGCCCTTTCGGCACCGCCCAGCTGAGCAGCACGCCGTCGAGCTCGAGGCGGAAGTCGTAATGCAGCCGGCTCGCCCAGTGCTTCTGGACGACGAACGAGAGCCGCTCGCTCGCCGCCGGCCGCGCGCCCTCGCCCGCCGGCTCCGACGTGACTGCGAAGTTGCGCTTCTGGCGGTAGCGGGCGAGCGGTGTGGGCGCGATCGACGCTCGCGGGCGCGGCATGGGGGCAGGCATCATAGCGGCCGCGTTCACGAGAACCCCATGAGCATCGACTCGACCCTGTCGACCGTTCGCGCGCTCGCGCGCATCGCCGCCATCGGCGCCGCCGCGTTCGCGGGCAACGCGAGCGCCGCGGCACCGCCGCCGCCTTCGCCGCTGCGCGTTCCGGCCGGCGAGTACACGCTCGACAAGGCGCACTCGAGCCTCGTCTTCCGGGTCAACCACCTCGGCTTCTCCAACTTCACCGGCCGCTTCGCGCGCTTCGACGCGAAGCTCACCTTCGATCCGACGCGGCCGGCGAGCGCGCGCCTCGACGTCACGATCGATCCGCGCTCGATCGAATCCGACAACCCGCCGTCGGGGTTCCTCGCCATCCTGCAGGGCGCCGACTGGCTCGACGCCGAGCGCTACCCGGAGATGAAGTTCCGCTCGACCGGCGTGACCTCGATCGGCGGCAGGAAGCTGCGCGTGCGCGGCGAACTCACGCTGCACGGCACCACCAAACCGGTCGAGATCGTCGCCACCTTCAACGGCGGCTACGCCGGACACCCGATGGATCCGCACGCGCGGATCGGCTTTTCGGCGCGCTCGCGCCTGAAGCGCTCCGACTTCGGGATCTCGCTCGGCATCCCGCCGCCGGGCTCGCGAATGGGAGTCGGCGACGTCGTCGAGCTTTACATCGAGACCGAGTTCAACGGGCCGCCGCTGGCGGGCAGCCCGGCGGCGTCGGCGCCGTCGCAGCGTTGACGGCCGCGCCGGGTCTGCCCGACGCGCCGCGGGCGACTTCTCCTACACCCGTCCCCGCGGGGTTGCGCGACGATCGGGGCGATGGCTTCCAGGAGATCGACCATGAATCTTCGACCCCTCGTCGCGGCGATGGCCGCGGGATCGCTCCTGCTCGGCAGCGTCGCCGCGTACGCACAGGCCGAGGCCGTGCAGCGAGAGCAGCAGCAGTACCAGGACGCGCGCGAGCACGGCTACTGGCACCCGAACGATCCGAGCAACCCGCGCCCGGGCTACAACACCCCGGTGCAGCAGACGCCGGGCTACCGCGTTGCTCCGGGCTACCGCGCGCCGGTGCAGCAGTCCAACGATCGCTACTACCACCGCGATCCGCGCCAGGACAACCGCTACGACCCGCGCCACGACAACCGCTACGACCCGCGCTACTACCAGCACTGGGACCAGAACCAGCGTCGCTACATGCCCGTCGAGCGCCACGGCAACGACTGGCGCGGCCGCGGTGCGGGCCCCGAGCACAACTGGTACCGCGGCAGCTATCTGCCGCGCGAGTACCGCAGCCACAACTACGTCGTCGACGACTGGCGTGCCCATCACCTGTACGCGCCGCCGAGCGGCTACCACTGGGTACAGTCGCCTGGCGGCGACTACGTCCTCGCGGCGATCGCGACCGGCCTGATCGCGGCGATCCTGCTCAACCAGTGACGCCGTAGCGAGCGTGCGCGGCCCCGTGCCGCGCACGCGCTCACTCGGGCTTCGCGCCCGAGTCCTTGACGACCTTCGCCCACTTCGCGATCTCGGCCCGCTGCCACGCGGCGAGCTCGTCGGCAGTCGAGCCGACCGGATCGAGGCCGATCTCGCCCAGCCTCTTCGCGACGTCGGGAGCGAACAGGATCTTCTTCACCTCGGCCTGCAAACGGTCGACGACAGCCCGCGGCGTGGCTGCCGGCGCGAACAGCGCGAACCACGACACCGCCTCGAAGCCCGGCAGGCCCTGCTCGGCGATCGTCGGGATGTCCGGCGCCGCCGGCGAGCGCTTGAGGCTGGTGACGCCGAGCGCGCGCAGCTTTCCTTCCTTCACGAGCGGCAGGCTCGACGGCATGTTGTCGAACATCATCGTCACACGGCCGCCGAGCAGGTCGGGAATCGCGCTGGCGCGGCCCTTGTACGGCACGTGCGTCATGTCGACGCCGGTCATCGTCTTGAAGAGCTCCCCCGAGACGTGGATCGACGTCCCCGATCCAGCCGACGCGAACGTCATCTTGCCCTCGCGCTTGCCGAGCGCGATCAGCTCGGCGACGCTCCTCGCCGGAACGTCGTTGTGGACGACGAGGAGGTTGGGCGTCGTCGCGAGCAGGGTCACCGGCGCGAAGTCCTTGACCATGTCGTACGGCATCTTCGGATAGAGCGCGCCGTTGATCGCGTGCGTGCCGACCGTGCCGACGACGATCGTCGTGCCGTCGGGCGGCGCCTTGGCGACGAAGTCGGCGCCGGGGTTGCCTCCGGCACCCGGCTTGTTGTCGACGATCACCTGCGTGTTCCACGCCGGCGCGAGGCGGTCGGCGATCAGCCGGGCGAGGATGTCGGGGGCGCCGCCGGGCGTGAAGGTGACGACGATGTGGATCGGCTTGTTCGCCGCCTGCGCTCGCGCGCCAGGAGCGGCGAGCACGGCGGCGAGCGCGACGAAGAGCGCGAAGGTGGCGCGGGCGGTGGTGCGGGGCATCGGTCGGCTCCGTGGCTGCGGCGAGCGATTATTCGGCGCCGCGGCGGCACGGTGCGGCGGGTTTCCCCGCGAACGTGCATCATCGCGGGCATGCAGACCCTGGCCACTCGCCTCTCGCTTGCGCTGCGCGCGATCGCTGCCGCGTCGCTGCTTCCGACGCTCGCCGCGTGCGGGCTGTTCCAGGGCAACGAGCAGGTGCAGGCGATCGTCAACAAGCGCGTCATCGGCATGTCGGTCGGCGACTTCTTCGACCGCTACGGCCGTCCGCGAACGCGCAGCGAGAAGCCCGACGGCGGCATGGAATACGACTGGATCTCTGCGGTGCCGTACGCCCGGCCCGGCGTCGAAGGCCTCGACGAGCGCGTCTGCAAGCTCGTGCTGACGAGCGACCCGCGCGGTCGCATCGACAGCGTCGTCGTGCGCTACGACGCGCAGGGGATGAAGAGCACTTCGCGCTGCGGCGAGATCTTCGCCGCAGGCTGAGCGTCGGGCGAACGTGACGCGGGACGCGGCGCGCACCACCGACGTCGTCGTCGTCGGCGCCGGCATCGGCGGCCTGACGCTCGCGCTCGCGCTCGAGCGCGCCGGCATCGCCTGCCGCGTCTACGACGCAGCCGCCGAGCTGCAGCCGCTCGGCGTCGGCATCAACGTGCTGCCGCACGCGACCGCGATCCTCGAGACGCTCGGCGTCCTCGGCGCGCTCGAGCGCGTCGCCGTCGTGACGCGCGAGGCGGCGTTCTTCAACCGCTTCGGCCAGCTCGTGTACGCCGAGCCCGCGGGGCGCTTCGCCGGCCACGCGACGCCGCAGCTCTCGATTCACCGCGGCGACCTGCAGGCGGTGCTGCTCGCGGCGGTGCGCGAGCGGCTCGGCGACGACGCCGTCGTCGCGGGCCACGTCTGCATCGGCGTCGACGACCGCGCCGATGCAGGCGTGCGCGTCCGCTTCCGCGCCGCCTCGGGCGCGCCGCTTCCGGACGCGGCCGGCGCGGTCGTCGTCGGCTGCGACGGCATCCACTCTGCGCTGCGCAGGCAGCTGCATCCCGGCGAAGGCCCGCCGCGCTGGTCGGGGGTCAACATGTGGCGCGGCGTCGTCGCGCACGCGCCGTTCCTGAGCGGCGCGACGATGGTCCGCGCCGGCTGGCTCTCGGTCGGCAAGATGGTGATCTACCCGATCCGCGAGGCGATCGATCGCGACGGCCGGCAGCTCGTCAACTGGGTCGCCGAGCTCGAAGCCGACGCACCCGTCGAGCGCGACTGGAGCGCGCGCGGCCGCCTCGACGACTTCCTGCCGCGCTTCGCCGACTGGCGCTTCGACTGGCTCGACATCCCGGCGCTGATCCGCTCGACCGAGACGGTGCTCGCGTATCCGATGGTCGACCAGGACCCGCTGCCGCGATGGAGCTTCGGCCGCGTCACGCTGCTCGGCGACGCCGCGCATCCGATGGTTCCGCGCGGCTCGAACGGCGCCGGGCAGGCGATCCTCGACGCCGTCTGCCTCGCCGAGCGCTTCGTCGAGCGCGGCGTCGGCGCGCAGGCGCTCGCCGAGTACGACGCGATCCGCAACCCGGCGACCGCGAAGATCGTGCTCGCCAACCGGAGCACGCCGCCCGACGCGATCCTGCGCGAAGTGCACGAGCGCAGCGGCGACAAGCCGTTCGCGCGCATCGAGGACGTCGTCGCGCCCGACGAGCTCGCCCGGATCGCCGAGCGCTACAAGGAGGTCGCCGGCCTGCGCACGCCGGCGCGCTGACGCCACAGCACCGAGGAGACACCGCTTGCAATCCGCTCCGTCGCTTCATCGCAGAACGCTCGTCGTCACGCTCGCCGCCGGCGCGCTCGCCGCCGCGCCGCTCGGCCGTGCCGTCGCGCAGTCGTGGCCGGGCAAGCCGGTGCGCATCGTCGTCCCGTTCACTCCCGGCACCGGGATGGACATCCTCGCGCGCACGCTGGCGCCGCACTTCCAGGCGGCGTGGGGGCAGGCGATCGTCGTCGAGAACCGCCCCGGCGCGTCGGGCAACCTCGGCGCCAACGCGGTCGCCAAGGCGCCGGGCGACGGCCTGACGCTGCTGATGGGAGTCAACACGCTCGTCATCAACCCGGCGCTCTACGACAACATGGGCTACGACCCGCTCAGGGACCTCGCGCCGATCGGCCTCTGCGCGACCGGCTCGTTCCTGCTCGTCGCGAGCGCGTCGTCGAAGCTGCGCTCGGTCGACGAGCTCGTCCGCGAAGCGCGCGCGCGACCCGGCAAGCTCGACTACGCGTCGCCGGGAATCGCGACGCCGCACCACATGGCGATGGAGCTGTTCAAGCTCGAGGCCAAGGTCTCGATCACGCACATCCCGTTCTCGGGGACTGCGGGCGCGGTCAACGCGGTGCTCTCGGGCGACGTGCCGCTGATGTTCCTGCCGGTGCACGTCGCGATGGCGCAGGTCAAGGGCGGCAGGCTCGTCGTCCTCGCCGCGGCCGGCGACCGCCGCTCGTCGCTCGCTCCCGACGTGCCGACGCTCGCCGAGCTCGGCTATCCGGGTGTGCTCGCGGAGCTCTGGTACGGCATGCTCGCCCCGGCCGCGACGCCGCGCGAGATCGTCGCTCGCGTCCACGACGACATGGCGAAGGCGCTCTCGCTTCCCGAAGTGAAGAGCGCGCTCGCCGCGCAGGGGATGGAAGTCGCACCGAGCTCGCCCGAGGACATGGCGGCGCTGATGCGCCGCGACGCCGCGCGCTGGGCAGCGGTCGTCAAGCGGCAAGGCATCAAGGCGCAGTAGAGGCGTGCCGTGAACGACGATCGCTCCGCCTGGCCACGCCTCGACTACGCAGCATGGCGCGACACCGGCGCGACGCTGCACCGCTGGACGCAGATCGTCGGCAAGGTGCGGCTCGCGCTGTCGCCGTGGCTCAACCACGGCTGGCAGGTGCCTCTCTACGTCACCGCGCGCGGCCTCGGCACGTCGGCGATCCACGTCGGCCACGGCGACGCGTTCGAGGTCGAGTTCGACTTCGTCGACCACCGGCTCGTCGTGCGCAGCGCACGCGCGGCCGAGCGCGGCTTCGCGCTCGCGCCGATGGCGGTGGCCGAGTTCCACCGCCGGTTCTTCGCCGAGCTCGCGACGATCGGCGTCGCGGTCGCGATCCACGGCGCGCCGAACGAGATCGACGACGCGACGCCGTTCGCCGAAGACACGGCGCACGCGAGCTACGACGCGGCGGCGGTCGGCGCTTTCTTCGGCGCCCTCCTTCACGCCGACCGCGTGCTGCGACGCTTTCGCACCGGCTTTCTCGGCAAGGCGAGCCCGGTCCACTTCTTCTGGGGCAGCTTCGACCTCGCGGCGACGCGGTTCTCGGGCCGCGCCGCGCCGCGGCACCCGGGCGGCGTCCCGCACATGCCCGACGACGTGATGCAGGAGGCGTATTCGCACGAGGTCAGCAGCGCCGGCTTCTGGCCGGGCAGCGACGCGCTTCGCGAAGCGACCTTCTACGCCTACGCGTATCCGCAGCCGGCGGGCTACGCGAGCGCAGCGGTCGAGCCGGAGAGCGCGCGCTGGTCGCCGGAGCTCGGCGAATGGCTGCTTCGCTACGACGACGTCCGGCGCGCGCGCGATCCCGAAGCGACCCTGCTGGCGTTCCTGTCGTCGACCCACCGCGCCGCCGCGACGCTCGCGCGCTGGGATCCGGCGCTCGATTGCGCGATCGGCGAGCCCCGGGTGCCTCGGCGCGTCTGACGTCAACGCCAAGGGAGCACGCAGCAGCAGTGCACGCTAGCTTCGCAGAGCTTGTGCACAGCCTTGTTCGCCGTCTTTTGTGGACAACGAGCCGGCTCCGCGTGCCTCAGCGCCAGAACGGCTCGGCGTCGACGACGCCGCGCAGGCGCTTCGTGCAGCGCGCGACCGCATCCGCCTGCTGCGCCTTCAGCCAGCCGACGTTGAACCAGGCGCGCGGATCGCCGCCGTCGACGACCTCGTGCGCGAGCGAGCTCGCGACGACGAGGTCCATGAAGCTGCCGAGCGCGTCCTGCGCCGGCTCGAGCGTGCGCACGAACCGCTTGACGCTCTTCTCCTTGTAGAGCGGCGCAACGAGCTCGGCGAGGTAACGCAAGCGCTTCAGGCGCTTGCGAACCGCGTGCCGCGACGGCTCGTCGAGCTCGTCGAAGCGCGCGGCGTCGTGGCGCAAGCGCTTGTGCAGCTTGTCGAGCCGCCCCGCGACGAAGCGAGCAGGGTCGCCGCCAGGGCGCATCGCCTGTTCGCGGTCGGGTTCGAGGACGAACTCGAGGAGGTCGAGCAGCGCGTGCTGGAACGCCGGCGCGCGCACCGCCGCGACGACGTCGACGTGGGCGGCAGCGGCGGCGAGCGCGGGCGCCGGCGAGCCGGCGGCGCGGAGCCGCTGCTGCAGCGACGTCGCGACAGTGTCGCGGTCGCGCTGCACGCCGAGTGCGCGGAAGAGCTCGTCGGCGGGGGCTCGCCAGGCGTCGCCGAGACCGTCGCGCCACGCGCCGAGCTCGCGGCGCAGCGTGCGCAGCCGCCGCAGGCCGACGCGCAGCTGGTGGATCGCTTCGGCGTCGGCGTCGCCTTCGGCGACGACGCTCGCATTGGCGAGCACCTGGTCGAGACAGCTCTGCAGCATCGCGCGAAAGAGCGCGCTGCCGTCGGCGCCGCCGTCGAGCCGCGGCGGCCGCGCCTTGGTCGCGCGCGCCGCGTCGCCTCCGGCGAGGCGCGCGCCGCGCAGCGCCTTGCTGACCGTCGAGACCCACATGCCGTGCGCGTCGACGCTCGCGCGGCCGACCGCGATCAGGGCGCCGACCTCGCCGTCCTTCAGCTCGACCTCGAGCTCGGAGAGCGGCAGCGAGCGCTCGCCGGCGCGGACGACGCCGCGGTCGAGCGCGATTTCGAGCTCGGCGCCGTGCGTCTCGATCCTGAGCGCGGCGCGGCGGATCGCGGTCGCGAAGACTGGCACGAGCTGCGCGTCGGCGTCGTCGCCGAGCACGCGCTCGAGCAGCGCCGCGGCGGCGCTGCCGGCGTGCAGCGCGAGATCGGGCAGCGGCGCGCGGCCGCGCGCAGGCGCCTCGAACGTCACCGTTTCCTCGAGCCGCTCGATCCGCGACGCGCCCTCGGCCTTGACCGTCTGCTCCCAGGCGCTCCCGGTGCGACGCAGCCTGAGCGCGACGCCGGCGCGCGCGAGCCGGCGGTCGACGGTGTCGAAGTAGTGCGACTCGAGCACGAGCGTCTCGGCGCCGCGCGC
>DASSRF010000068.1:0-4893 GCA_035701945.1 Caldimonas sp.
GCAAGGTGAGCACCAGCACGGGTACGACCGGCGGCGCCGCGACGACGGGACCCGTCGCATCGGGCACCATGGGCGGCACGCCCGGCGCGACGACCACCGACAACGCGAGCCTCGGCAGCTCGACGAGCCCGGGCGCGACGACGACCGGATCGACGTCGACCGGCAGCACCGGGTCTCTGTCGGGCAGCGACAGCGCGACGCGCCGCACCGACTGGGGCTGGCTCGGCCTCATCGGTCTGCTCGGCCTGCTCGGGCTGCGCCGTCGCGACACCGTGGTCGACGTCGACCGCACCGGTCCGGCGACGCGCGTGCGCTGACCAAGGCGCGGCTCAGAGCGCCGGCCTGGCCGGCAGCAGCATCGTGACGGCGAGGCCGCCGCCGCTGCGGTTGGCGAGGGCGATCGTGCCGCCGTGCGCCTCGGCGATCTCGCGCACGAGCGCGAGGCCGAGGCCGCTCCCGTCGCGCTTGGTCGAGTAGAACGGCAACAGCGCCTGCGCGAGGACCGCGTCGCGCATTCCGGGCCCGCGGTCGGCGACGACGATCGCGACGGCGTCGCCGCGCGGCTCGACTGCGAGCGTGACCTCGTCGGGCGGGCTGCCCGATTCGGCGGCGTTCTTCAGCAGGTTGATCAGCGCCTGCTCGATCTGCGGCGCGTCGAAGACGCCCGGCGTCGCCGGCAGCTCGCCGGCGACGCGAAACCGCGTGTGCGTCGCCAGCGCCGCGACGAAAGGCTGCCACTCCACATCCGCCGCGCGCGGCGCCGGCAGCTTGGCGACGCGCGCGTAGCCTTCGAGGAACTCGTGGAGATGGCGCGCGCGCTCGCCGATCGTCGCGAACACGCCGGGCAGCCGCTCGCCGTCGCCGCGCCTGGCGAGCTCGGCGCCGGTGTGCGCGAGCGACGAGATCGGCGCGAGCGAGTTGTAGAGCTCGTGGCTCATGACGCGGATCACGCGCTTCCAGGTCGCCACCTCCTGGCGCGACAGCTCGCGCGTCATCCTGCGCACGAGGTGCAGGTCGTGCTCTCGACCGTGGAGGCGAAAGCGCCGCCGCGAGTAGTGGAACGTCTCGTCACCGTCGTCGCCGGCGGCGGCGAACATGCTGTCGCTGCCGGCGACGAAGGCGTCGCGCAGCGCCGCCGGTGCGTCGGCGAGGAGGTCGGCGACGCTCGCGCCCTCGAGGCTGCGGCCGTCGCGCAGGAGCTGGCGCGCCGCGATGTTGGCGTAGGCGACGCGGCCCGCGGCATCGCTCAGGAGCAGCGCGACCGGCGTGTTCTGCACCAGCGTGTCGAGCAGCAGCTCGCGCTCGACGAGGTGCTGGCGCTGCTCGCGCAGCGCCTCGCCGAGCGCGTTGTGGAGGGCGACGAGCCTGCCGAGCTCGTCACGGCCGCGGCTCGCGATCGACAGGCTGAAGTCGCCGTCGCGGTAGCTGAGGACGACGCCCTCGAGCGCGTGCAGCAGCCGCAGCAGTGGCTGCGTCAGCAGCGCTGCGAGCGCGACCGCGAGCGGCAGCACGACGGCGATCGTGAGCGCGAACGCTGCTGCGCTGCCGGGCGCCGGCGCGTGCAGCGGCCATCCGGTCGTGCGCGCGATCGTCGCGAGCAGCGCCGGCAGCGGCCAGCGCGTGATCGCGGCATGGCCGGCGAGCGCGGCGAGCGCGGCTGCGACGAGCGCGAGCGCGACGCGCGTGCGCAGCGAGACGAACGCAGTCGGCGCGCGCGGTGCGGCGGCGGGCGTCACGGCCGCTGCGTCGGCAACCCGTAGCGCTCCATGCGCCGGTACAGCGCCTGGCGCGACAGGCCGAGCGCGAGCGCGGCGCGGCTCACCATGCCGTTCGCCGCCGCGAGCGCGGCGACGACGGCGTCGCGGCTCGGCTCGTCGAGCGAGCGTGCCGATCCCGGTGCCGGCAGCCCGAGCTGCGCCGGCGTGATCGGCGCGCCTTGCGCGAGCAGCGCGGCGCGCTCGATCGCGTTCTTCAGCTCGCGCACGTTGCCGGGCCACGCGTGCCCGAGCAGCGCGTCGCGCGCAGCGTCGCCGAGGACGGCGCGGCCGGCGAGGAAGCGCTCGGCGAGCGGGACGATGTCGGCGCTGCGCTCGGCGAGCGGCGGCAGGTGGATCTCGAACACGTCGAGACGGTAGTACAGGTCTTCGCGGAACGTTCCCTGGCGCACCATCGCGCGCAGGTCTGCGTTGGTCGCGCTGACGACGCGCACCCGCGCCTGCCGCGTCCGGCTCGAGCCGACGCGCTCGTACTGGCCGGTCTCGAGGACGCGCAAGAGCTTCACCTGGCCGGCGAGCGGCAGCGTGCCGATCTCGTCGAGGAAGAGCGTGCCGCCGTCGGCGGCCTCGAAGCGGCCCTCGCGCGGCTTGACGGCGCCGGTGTACGCGCCGCTCTCGGCGCCGAACAGCTCGGCCTCGATCAGCTCGGCGGGCAGCGCGCCGCAGTTGACGGCGACGAGCGGGCCGTCGCGGACGGCCGAGTTGGCGTGCACGATCGCCGCGATGCGTTCCTTGCCGGCCCCGTTGGGCCCGGTGACGAGAACCGGCAGCGTCGAGCGCGCGACCTGGCACGCGAGCTCGAGCGCGCGCGTCATCGCCTCCGACGCGAAGACGACGCCGCCGAGATCGAAGCGCGTCGCGAGCGCCTGCTGGCGCGCGCGCAGGTCGCGCTGCCGCCGCGCGAGCTCGCGGCTCGACTCGCCGAGCTCGAGCAGGTTCTCGACGACGGCGAGCAGCTTGGCGTCGTCCCAAGGCTTGGCGAGATAGTCGGCGGCGCCGGCCTTGACGAGCTCGACCGCCGACTCGAGCCGGGTCCACGCCGTCAGCAGGACGACCGGCATGTCGGGCTGGCGCTCGCGGATCGCGCGAAAGAGCGCGATCCCTTCGGCGCCCGACGTCGTGTCGTCGCTGAAGTTCATGTCCTGGACGACCGCGTCGATGCGCTCGCGGTCGAGGAGGGCGAGCGCGTCCGTTGCGTCGCGCGCGGCGAGCGTGCGGATGTCGCGCAGCGAGAGCAGCAGCGCGAGCGCTTCGCGCACCGCGGGGTTGTCGTCGACGATGAGAACGGTCCGCATGCGCGATTATTCGGCCGCGCGCCCCGACCTCAGCGCAGCCGCATCACCGCCGCCGGCGGCAGCGCCGCGGCGCGCAGCGCCGGGCCGAGCACGGCGAGCTGGCCGAGCAGCCAGAGCGCGATCGCACCGATCAGCAGGTAGTACCACGGCAGCCGCGGCAGCTCGTAGTGCGCCATGACGACGAGGTTGATCGCGACGGCGCCCGCGAGCCCGAGCGCGACGCCCGCGGTCGTGAGGAGGAAGTTCTCGGTCTGGAAGTAGCCGACGATCTGCGCGCGGGTCGCGCCGAGCGCGCGGCGGATGCCGATCGTCGCCGTCCGCTGCTGCACCCAGAAGCTCGCGAGGCCGACGATGCCGAGCGCGGTGACGACGAGGAGCGCGACGCAGACCGCGACGAGCAGCCACGCCATCGCGGCGTCCTGGCGGAAGTAGTTCCTGCGGACGTCGTCGAGGTTCTCCTGCTTGACGACGACGCGCTCGCGGTCGGCGTTCAGCAGCGCGTCGACGGCGGCGATCCGCACCGCGTCGCGCTGCGAAGCATCGGTGCGCAGCAGGTAGTAGCCCGAGCCGACCGTCTGCCGCACCGGCATCAGGATCGAATACGGCGCCTGCACGATCGCGTTCGGCCGCGCCAGCTCCTCGACGACGCCGACGATCCGGCTCGGCGTCGTCCAGACGTAGATCGTCTTGCCGAGCGGGTCCTGGCCGGGGAAGAGCTTTTCGGCGGTGCGCCGAGTGACGATCACGACCGGAACCTGCGGCATCTCGCCGGTGCCGAACACGTCGTTGAAGTCGCGGTACTCGTCGGCAGCGAACCGGCGCCCGGCGACGAGACGCACTCCGGTGGTGTCGAAGAAGTGCTCGTCGGTGTCCCAGAGCGCCGCGTTCAGCGACGCCTTCGGCTGGTCGGGAGCGAGATTGACTCCGCCGGCGCGGCTCAGGTTGCCGAACGGCACCTGGCTGATGAGCGCGACCGAGCGCACGCCGGGAACGCGCCGCAGCAGCTCGAGGTCGCGCGCGATCCGCGCCTTCTCGTCGTCGCGCGACGCGATGTTGCCGAGCCGGATCTGCACCAGCTCGTGCTCGGCGATGCCGCTCGGAAAGCTCACCCGCTCGACGCGGTCGGCGATCAGGAAGACGGCGTTGCACAGGATCGCGCAGGTGACGGCGATCTCGAGGATCATCAGCGCGGCGGCCGTCTTGTGGCGGCGCAGGGTGGAGAGGATCGGGCGGACTTCCATGGCCATGCTCCTTCGTGCACGCGTCACTGCGACTTCAGCTGCAGCGCCGGAGTCACTTCGCACGCACGCCACGCCGGCAGCAGGCCGGCGGCGAGGCTCGCGACCAGCGCGATCGCGAAGTTCGTGCCGAGCATCGCGAGGTCGAGCGAGGCGAGCGGCGCGAACGCTTGGCCGTTGTGGCGGACGCCCCAGAGGCCGAGCAGCGCGACGACGAGGCCGAGCGCGCCGCCGGCGAGCCCGATGACGCCGGCCTCGACCAGGAACTGGAGGAAGATCCGCCGCCGCGACGCGCCGAGCGCGCGCCGCACGCCGATCTCGGGCGAGCGGCGCAGGCACTTCGCGAGCAGCAGCCCGACGGTGTTGAGCAGGCAGACGCCGAGAAAGCCGAACGCGAGCCAGACCTGGAGGCGAACGTCCTCCGGTACCACCTGCTGCACGCGCAGGTACTGCATGACGTCGTAGAGCCGCGTGTTCGGCGGCCGCTCGTAGCGGCCGGCCGCCTTCTGCGCGGCCGAGTAGTCGTCGAGGTAGCGCTTGTACGCGGCGGCCTTCTCGGCGCTGTCGAGCTGCACCCAGTACTGG
>DASSRF010000069.1:0-5369 GCA_035701945.1 Caldimonas sp.
CGCGCGGCGAGCGGCGCCGCGGTCGGCAACCGCACCTCGAAGCTGCTGCCCTGCCCCGGCCCGGCGCTGTGCGCGACGACGCTGCCGCCGTGCATCTCGACCAGGCGCTTGACGAGCGCGAGGCCGATGCCGAGGCCGCCCTGCGCGCGCGCCGACGAGCGCTCGACCTGGGCGAACATCTCGAACACCTCGGGCAGGCGATCGGCGGGGATGCCGATGCCGGTGTCGCTGACGCGGATGACGGCGTCGTCGCCGTCGCGCAGCGTCGAGAGCGTGATGCGGCCGCCGGCCGGCGTGTACTTGGCGGCGTTGTTGAGCAGGTTGGCGACGACCTGCGTCAGCCGCGTCAGGTCGCCGTCGACGACGATGCCGGGCACCGGCCCGGGCTCGATGACGAGCTCGTGGCGGCCGGCATCGATCAGCGGCCGGCTCGTCTCGACCGCGCTGCGCAGCACCGCCTGGACCTCGATCCGCTCGCGGCGCAGCTCGAGCTTGCCCTGCGAGATGCGGCTGACGTCGAGCAGGTCGTCGACGAGATGGACGAGCTGGTGCAGCTGGCGGTCGATCATCTCGCGCGCGCGCACCTGCGTCTTCTCGTCGCCGGCCAGCCGCATGATCTCGACCGCGTTGCCGATCGGCGCGAGCGGGTTGCGCAGCTCGTGCGCGAGCGTCGCGATGAAGACGTCCTTGCGACGGTCGGCCTCGCGCAGCGCCTCGAGCGCGGCGCGCCGCTCGCGGTCGGCGACCTCGGGAATCAGGCGGGCCTCGAAGTGGCGGACCTGGCCGCCGCTGCGCGCGAACGAGAAGCTCGTCTCGGCGACCTTGCCGGTCTCGAACGCGCCCGTGAGGAGCGCGTCCCACGCGTCGGCGAGCTCGGGCGGTACGCCGGTCTCGGCGTGCCGCCTGCCGACGAACGCGACCGACGGCCGGCCGGTGTAGGCCTCGATCAGCGGGCTCACGTAGGTGTAGCGGAGCTGCCGGTCGAAGCGCGCGAAGATGAACGGCGAGTTCTCGACCAGCGTCGAGAACTCGCGCTCGCTGCGCGCGAGCTCGCGCATCGCGCTGCGCAGCGCGGCGGCGGCGTGGTGGCGCTCGCTGACGTCGCGGCTGACGATCAGCCGTCCGGTCGCCATGCCGGCGCCGTCGCGCAGCGTCGCGATCGTCGATTCGACGTGCAGCTCGCTGCCGTCGTTGCGCACGTGCACCGACTCGCCGCGCCACGACCCGGCTTCGCCCATCTGGGCCTCGGCGCGCATGCGGTCGCCATCGGCGTACCAGCGCACGCCGTAGAGGCGCTCGAGCGGATGGCCGAGCGCGTCGGAGGCGCCGAGGCCGTACTGGCTCTCGGCGGCGGCGTTGAGGTAGATGACGCGCCCGCCGAGGTCGACGGCGACGACCGCGTCCTTCATCTGCGCGAGGACGTCGCTGCGCAGGCGGTTCGACGCCGCGTGCGCGGTGTCGAGCGTGTAGACGGCGTCGTCGACGACGATCGCGTCGATCTCGCCGGAGCGGATGGCGCGCAGCGTCTGCTCGGCTTCGTCGAGCTGGATGCGCAGCGCCGCGAGCTCGCGCGCGCGCTCGGGGTCGACCGCTCGCCGCTCTTCCATGGCGCGCTACGCGGCGACGACGTCGAGCCCGCGCAGGATCCTGGCGCGGTCCGACATGTCGCCGATGAACTTGCGCTGCGGCAGCGGCCGCTCGCGCACGAGCGTCGGCGCGGCGACGATCTGGTGCTGCGACGCGAGCGCGGGCGTCTGCGACAGGTCGACGACGCTCAGCTCGTAGCGGCCGCCGAGCGCCGCCTCGCAGAGCTCGCGGACGTGGACGAGCGCCTGCGCCGAGCGCGGCGTCGGCCCGCTGATGTAGAGGCGCAGCACGACCGGCTCCTTGCGCCGCTCGGCGACGGCGGCGTCGAACGGCTCGCTCATCTTCCGACCGCCTTGATGTCGAGGCCGACCAGGACGCGCTCCTCGTTCGAGAGGTCGCCGATGATCTTGCGGATCGGCTCGGGAAACTTGCGGACGAGCGTCGGCACCGCGAGGATCTGGTCGCCGGCGGCGAGCTTCGGGTTGACGAGCAGGTCGATCACCTCGATCTCGTAGCGGCCCGCGAGGTGCTCTTCGCACAGGCGTCGCAGGTTGGCGAGCGCGGCGACCGACTTCGCCGTCGCGCCGGCGACGTAGAGGCGCAGCTGCCACTCGGGCCTGGACGCCTTCGCCGGCCTGGCCGGCTGCTCGCTGGCTCCGCTCTTCATGCCTTCCTCCTCGCGGCCGCGGTGCGCCTGCGCGCGCCGCCGGGTGCGTTCGCAGCCGTCTGCGCTCCGACGCGGCGCCGGCCGGTGAGCGGCCGGCCCTGGTCGAGGAACACGTCGACGATCTCGATGCCGCGATCCGAGAAGACGAACTCGCGCACCAGGTTCGAGTGCGGCATGCCGCGCGACTTGACGATCTGCAGCGCGCGCGTGCGCTCGCCCTCGCTCGCCACGTTCGACAGCATCAGCCACGAGTCCATCAGCGACGAGACGCCGAGCTGCGTCTCGGCGACCGCGGCACCGTTGTCGCTGACCAGGTTCGTGTAGAGCGCCGTGACGTTCCTCTGCTTCATGAAGTCGATCAGCCGCATCAGCATCGGCTTCAGCCCGGCGTCGTCGGCCTGCACCGTCAGGTTGCTGATCGGGTCGACGACGACGAGCGACGGCGAGAAGTCGCGCACGGCGTCGTACATCAGCACGAGGTGCTGCTCGAGCCCTTGCAGCGTCGGCCGCGAGGCCAGGATCCGCAGCAGGCCCTTCTTCAGCCAGCGCTCGAGGTCGATGCCGATCGAGCGCATGTTGCGCACGAACTGGCTCTCCGACTCCTCGTACGAGAAGAAGAGGACGCGCTCGCCGCGCTCGCACGCGGCCTCCGCGAGGCGCGCGACGAGGCTGCTCTTGCCCGTGCCCGGGGCGCCGGAGACGAGGACCGAGCTGTTGCGGAAGAACCCCTTGCCGCCGAGCATCGCGTCGAGCTCGCGAATGCCGGTCCCGAGCCGCTCGAGCGGCGCGGCGTGGTCGAGCCTGAGCGACGTGATCGGCAGCACGACGAGGCCCTTGGCGCCCATCAGGAAGGGGTACTCGTTGGTGCCGTGCGCCGAGCCGCGATACTTGACGACGCGCAGTCGCCGCGTCGAGACCTGGTCGACGACGCGGTGGTCGAGGAGGATCACGCAGTCGGCGACGTACTCCTCGAGGCCGTAGCGCGTCAGCGTGTCGGCGCCGCGCTCGGCGGTGATCACGGCGGTCAGACCGCGGTCCTTCAGCCAGCGGAAGAGCCGCCGCAGCTCGGCGCGCAGCACGGCGTGGTCCGACAGGCCCGAGAACAACGCCTCGAGCGTGTCGAGCGCGACCCGCTTCGCGCCGACCGAATCGACCGCGTGCGCGAGGCGGATGAAGAGCCCTTCGAGGTCGTACTGGCCGGTCTCCTCGATCTCGGCACGCTCGACGCGGACGTAGTCGATCGCGACCTTGCCGTCGCGCACGAGCCCGTCGAGGTCGAAGCCGAGCGAGCGGACGTTGGCGACGAGCTCGTCGGCGGTCTCCTCGAACATCATGAAGACGCCGGGCTCGCCGAAGCTCGTCGCGCCCTGGACGATGAACTCGGCCGCGAACATCGTCTTGCCGCAGCCGGGCCCGCCGATGACGAGCGACGGCCGACCGCGCGGCAGGCCGCCGGCGGTGATCTCGTCGAGGCCGTCGATCCCGGTCGGCGCCTTCGGCACCGCCGCGCCGATTCCCGCGCCGATTCCCGTTTCGCCCGCGACCGCGTCGGCGCGCCTGTCCTTCCTTCTGGTCTGCTTCATCGCTGCTGGCGAAGTCGTCGACGCCGCGCACGCCGCGGCGGGCGAATTCCGGCACCGATTATGTCGGCTCATCGTGGCACGTGACTTGCCCGGGCGACCGGGCGTCGCCCGCGATTCCTGCCGGCGACTAGCGGCCCGCGCCCCGCGCCCGCGGTGCGCGCAGCCGGCCGACGACGCCGCTCGGGAAGTAGTACACCGAGAGCACGAACAGGATGCCGAGCCAGAGCAGCCAGCGGTCGGGCGAGAGGACCTGCGACAGCACCGGCACGCCGGCGACCGCGCCCGAGGCGAGCTTCATCAGGTCCTGCAGGTAGCTCTGCGCGAGGACGAGCAGCACGCTGCCGACGATCGCGCCGTAGATCGTTCCCATGCCGCCGATGACGACGATCAGCAGCACGTCGAGCATGATCTCGAACGAGAGCGTCGTCGCCGGCCCGTTGTAGCGCAGCCAGAGCGCGAGCAGGCAGCCGGCGAGCGTCGCGAACAGGGCGGAGAGCACGTTCGAGAGGGTGCGGTAGACGACGGTGCGGTAGCCGATCGCCTCGGCGCGGAAGTCGTTCTCGCGGATCGCCTGCAGGACGCGGCCGAACGGCGAGTTGACGATCCTGAGCATCGCGAGCACGAGCACGACGGCGGCGAAGAAGAGCAGGTAGTAGGTGAGGAACCGGCCGTCGATCGAGGCGCCGAGGAACGGCGCCTCGAGGTACTGCGTGCCCGGCTGCAGCGCCTCGGGCACCTTGAAGGTGAGGCCGTCCTCGCCGCCGGTGATGTCCGAGAGCTGCGACGCGAGCGTCAGGAACGCCGAGGCCACCGCGAGCGTGATCATCGCGAAGAAGATCGCGCGCACGCGCAGGCTGAACAGGCCGATCACGAACGAGAGCACGCCCGAGACGACGAGCGCGCCGAGCACGCCGACCGCGACCGCGGCCCAGCCCGGCCCCATCGCCGTGCTCGCGATCGCGATGCCGTAGGCGCCGATGCCGAAGAACATCGTGTGCGCGAAGCTGACGATGCCGGTGTAGCCGAGCAGCAGGTCGAAGCTCGCGACGAGGACGACGAAGACGAGGATCTTGGCGGCGACGTCGAGCGCCTTGGTGCCGCTGACGAGGAACGGCGTCAAGGCGAGCGCGATGACGACGGCCGCGAGCAGCCCGGCCAGCCAGGCGCTGCGCGGACGGTCGTGCGAGAGCAGGCGGTCGAGCATGGCGTCAGCGGCTCGACACCGGGTACAGGCCCTGCGGCCGCCAGAGCAGGATCGCGACCATCAGGCCGATGCTCGAGAACATCGCCGCCTTGGGCGCGAGGAAGCCGACGTAGTTGGCCATCAGGCCCACCAGCAGGGCGCCGACGAAGCAGCCGAGGGTCGAGCCGAGGCCGCCCATGATGATGACGATGAAGATCAGCACGTTGACCTGGCCCCCGATCTGCGGCACGACGATCTGCTGGTTCATGCCCCACAGGCAGCCGCCGAGTCCCGCGAGCGCGGATCCGGCGACGAACACGCCGACGAACAGCCGCCGGATGCGGTAGCC
>DASSRF010000070.1:0-12148 GCA_035701945.1 Caldimonas sp.
GGATCGCCGCGGTGATCACCGAGGCCGCCGCCGCCAACATGGGCGTCGTTCCGCCGCTGCCCGGCTTCAACCGCACGCTCGTCGAGCTCGTGCACGCGAACGGCGCGCTCGTCATCAGCGACGAGGTGCTCACGGGCTTCCGCGTCTCGAAGGCCGGATGGTGGGGCCTCGAGTCGGGCACCGACGCCGAGTACACGCCCGACCTCGTCACCTTCGGCAAGGTCGTCGGCGGCGGCATGCCCGTCGCGGCGCTCGGCGGTCGGGCCGAGATCATGGAGCGGCTCGCGCCGCTCGGCCCCGTCTACCAGGCGGGAACGCTGTCGGGCAATCCGGTCGCGACGGCGTGCGGCCTCGCGACGCTGCGCGAGATCGCCAGGCCCGGCTTCTTCGCCGCGCTCGCCGAGCGCACGCGCGGGCTCGTCGTCGGCCTCGTCGAGGCGGCGCAGAGCGCCGGCGTCGCGATGACCGCCGACTGCGAAGGCGGCATGTTCGGCTTCTTCTTCGCGTCCGAGCTGCCGCAGAACTACGGCGAGGTGATGGCGACCGACCAGTCGCGCTTCAACCGCTTCTTCCACGCCATGCTCGAGCGCGGCGTCTACCTCGCGCCGGCGCTCTACGAAGCCGGCTTCGTGAGCGCCGCGCACAGCCACGAGGACGTCGCCGCGACGGTCGCCGCGGCACGCGCCGCGCTGCTCGCCTGAGGCCGCGCGGCGGCGCGCGCTCGCGCGCTAGTTGTGCTGGCAGCTCCAGGTTCCGGAGCCGACCTCCGGATCGGTCCACGTTCCCGCGCCGGTCGTCGTCGCGGCGGTTCCGCCGCTCGTGAAGTTGCCGTCGAAGGTCGCGCCGGTCGAGGTCGACGTGTTGCTGACGCCGCCGGGCGTCAACGAACCGTCGACGTCGAAGGTGTCGTGCTGGACGCCTGCGGGATACGTCGGCGTGCCGGTGCCGGTCAGAACGTCGTCGGTGATCGACACCATGACCGTGCCGAGTTCGGTGTTGACACCGGCGACGACGCCGAAGTACTTGCACGTGTAGCTGCCGGCGTAGAGGCCGAGCAGCGTCAGGTTCATGGCATTGGTCGCCGCGGCCGGCGACACCAGCGCGCGGCCCGGGATCGCGCCGCCGACGAGCGCCGCCGCTGCGACGTCGAACCCGGCCGACGAGAAGTCGAGCGCAGCCGCCGCGGCGCCGCCGAGCGCGGTGTTGGTCTCGGCCTGGATCGTGATGCCGTTGGCCGGGTTGCCGTCGCTGTCGATCGATTGCAGGAAACGGGCGATGTTGGCGACCGTCGTGTTCGCCGCCGGCGCCGGGTTGGCGCCCGGTACCGAGCCCGGCACCAGCGAATACGGCGTCAGGATCGCGCCCGCGGTGGCGTTGCCGAGCACGACCGCGCCGACCTTGAACGTGCACGTCGGAGCCGGCGGCCCGGGGACGAAGTCGTACTGGCCGAGCGAATCGGTGACTCCGCTCGTCTCGTTCGGAGCGACGCCGCACGTGTAGCCGAGGTTGGCGACCGGCGCATCGATGAAGCGTCCTTTCGTCGTCGCTGCCGCCGGGCCGGGTCCGGCGGGTGCGCCGCCGTCGTCGCTGCCGCCGCACGCCGCGAGCAGTCCGGTGAGCGAGGCCAGCAAGGCCAGCCGTGTCGGGATGTGCATGGAGGCTCCAGATCGTTGTCGGCGCCGCAGGAACGCGAGCCGCCGCAGTGTGTGCAGCCGCGGCGACCCGGACCATCGGCCGGATGGCGGAGAGCCCGCCATGCACAATCGCGCGCGTGAAGTGCCTGCTGGTCGACGATCACGCACTCGTCCGCGACGCACTCGCGCTCCTGATCGCGCTGCACCATCCCCAGGTCGACCTCCGCCAGGCCGGCCGCCTGCGCGAGGCGCGCGCGCTGCTCGCGGACGAGCCGAACGTCGATCTCGTGCTGCTCGACCTCGCGCTGCCCGACAGCGACGGCGTCGCGACCTTGTCGGCGCTCCGCGAAGTCGCGCCCGACGCGCGGATCGTCGTTCTCTCGGCCGACGAGCGTGAAGAGACGGTCCTCGCCGCGCTCGACTCCGGCGCGGCGGGCTTCATCCCCAAGTCGACCGAGTCGGGCGTGCTGCGCCAGGCGCTGGCGACCGTGCTCGCAGGCGGCGTCTACGTGCCGCTGAAGGTCGCTCAGGAAGTCGGCCACAGCCGCGGCAATGCCAGCATCGACGAGCTCGGTCTGACACCGCGCCAGATCGACGTCCTGCGCCTGCTCGTCGACGGCGGCTCCAACAAGCGCATCGCTCGCGCGCTCGACCTCTCGCCGTCGACGGTGAAGACCCACCTCGAGGCGATCTTCGAGCGGCTGCGCGTCAACTCGCGGACACAGGCCGTGGTCGCGGCGGCGCGGCTCGGCCTTCGCTTCTGACCGCAGCGGGCCGCAGCGCGACGAGCGCGGCGTAAAGGTCGGCCGACGCGTACGGCTTGTGCAGCACCGGCAGGCCGCTCGCGGCGAGGAGCGCGAGGTCGTCTGGGGCGCTGTCGCCGGTGACGACGAGCACCGGCGCCTGCGGTACCCGCAAACGCAGGTGAGCGGCGACGCCGACGCCGCTGCCGTCGGGAAGACGCTGATCCGTCACGAGCAGATCCGGCGCGGCACCCTCGTCGATCGCCGCTAGGCACCCCGCCGCACCGGCGAAGCTGCGCACCTCGGCGCCCCAGCGCACGAGGCTCAGCCGAGTCGCCTCGCGAACGTCAGGATCGTCCTCGACGAGCCAGACGCGCCAGCCTTCGAGCCCGTCGCCGCGCGCGCCGGGCGCCGGCCGCGCCGCTTCGACGACGCCAGCGATCGGCAGCTCGACCGCGAAGCAGCTGCCGCGCCCGGGCCGCGACCGCAGCGTCACCGGCGCGCCGAGCACGGCGGCGGCGCGGCGCACGAGCGAGAGCCCGAGCCCGAGGCCGCGCGAGCGTTCGCGCGCCGGGTTGTCGAGCTGGACGAACTCCTCGAAGACGACCGCCTGGCTCTCGGCGGCAATGCCCGGGCCCGTATCCCAGACCTCGAGGCGGATGCGATCACTGCCGCGGCGCCGCGCGGCCACCAGGACGCCGCCGCGCTCGGTATAGCGCACTGCGTTGCCGACGAGGTTGCGCACGATCTGCTCGAGCAGGAGCGGATCGCTGAAGACCGCCCAGTTCGCGACGCGAACGCGCAACCCGATCCGCTTGTCCTGCGCGTGCGCTTGCTCGTCGCCGACCACGGCATCGACGAGCGGACGCAACGCGACGCGCTCGTTGCGCGCGCGCACCGCGCCCGAATCGAAGCGCGAGAGGTCGAGCAGCCCCTTCAGCAGGCCGTTCAGCGCGTGCACCGAGTCGCCGATGCGGCGCAGCAAGGTCCCCGTCGCCGGTGCGGCGGGCTGCTCGCGCAACAGGTCGGTGAGCAGGCTGATGCTGAGCACCGGCTGGCGCAGGTCGTGGCTGGCGGCGGCGAGGAAGCGCGTCTTCGCCGCGTTCGCGAGCTCGAGCTCGGCGGTGCGCTCGGCAACGCGCTGCTCGAGGTCGAACGCGATCGTCTCGACCGCGCCGAGCGCGGCGACGAGCCGATCGAGCAGCGTCCACGCGAAGATCAGCAGCGCCAGCGGCGAGACGAACGGCATCCAGTAGCGGTCGGTGACGGACAGCAGGCCGCGCAGGAAGAAATAGTCGTGCAGCGCGGCCCCGGCGAGCAGCGCGATCGCGAGCGCCAGCATCGCCTGGCGCAACCCGCTCGAATGCCTGGCGCCGACGGCGAGCAGCCAGAGCGACGGCACGACGAGCGCGAGCAACGCGGGGTAGGCGATGACGCGCAGCCCGATCATCGCGCCCTGCGACGCCGCGATCGCTCCGCCGACGATCAGGACGGCGCCCGTCGCGTCGGTCGCGCGGCGCAGCCAGGTGCCGTCGCGCCTCGAAAACGCGATCGCGAAGCGGCCGAACAGGATGACGGTGAGCACCTGCAGCAGGTACAGCACGTAGTCGGTGAAGACGTTGTGCCAGTGGTTGCCGGTGCCGGTCGACAGCACGTTGCGCAGCGACACCACGACCATGAAGCCGCAGAAGAAGCCGAGCTCGCGCTCGCCGCGGCGACGCAGCCAGATCGTCAGCATCAGCAGCGCGAGTGCGGTGCCGACGATGTTCATCGTCTGCGGCACGACGACGCTCCAGTTCTCGGCGCTGACGTACGCCGGGTGGACGAGCGCCGTCGGACCGATGTGCAGCTCCGACATGCCGGCGCGAAGGTCGAAGTCGACGTCGATTTCGACGTGGTTCGCACCGGCGCGAATGAGCGCCGGCGGCAGGTCGACCAGGGTCGGCACGGGAACGCCGCGGTGCTCGGTCGCGCTCTTGAGCGAGCCACGCACGAGAACGCCGTTCAGACGCAGCGCGTAGCGCGACGTCAGCCGCGACGCGACGAGCGCCCACGGGCTGCGCGGCGCCTCGTCGAGCGTGAAGTCGAAGCGATAGCGGCCGCTGCCGCCGGCCGGCAGTCCGTCGAGCGGCCAGGTGTGGGGGAGCGCGACCGTTCGCGGCGGCTGGCCGTCGAATTCGAGCGTCGCCTTCGTCACCGTGAGCGGCGCTTCGGGCTCGCTCGCGCTCGCAGCCGCCGCCGCCAGCGCGCAAGCGAGCACCAGCAGCGAACGGAACACCCGGCGACTCCGTGCGTTCATGCCAGATTGTGCAGGCACTTGTCCTTGCGACTTCTCGGACGAACGGCGGAGCGGCCGATAGCGCTCACTAGAATCGTCCGATGCATCTGCACATCCTCGGCATCTGCGGCACGTTCATGGGCGGCCTCGCTGCGCTCGCGCGCGAGTCCGGCCACCGGGTCACCGGCTGCGACGCCAACGTCTACCCGCCGATGAGCGAGCAGCTCGCGGCGCTCGGCATCGACCTGATCGAGGGCTACGACGCCGGCCAGCTCGCGCTCGCGCCCGACCTCTTCGTGATCGGCAACGCGTTGACGCGCGGCAACCCGCTCGTCGAGGCGATCCTCGACGCCAACGTCGCCTACACGAGCGGGCCGCAATGGCTCGCCGAGCACGTGCTCGCGGGTCGCCACGTGCTCGCCGTCGCCGGCACCCACGGCAAGACGGGAACGACGGCGATGCTGGCGTGGATCCTCGAGCGCGCCGGTAGCGCGCCGGGCTTCCTGGTCGGCGGCGTGCCGCTCGACTTCGGCGTCTCGGCGCGCCTCGGCGCCGCACGCGCGCCGTTCGTCATCGAGGCCGACGAGTACGACACCGCGTTCTTCGACAAGCACAGCAAGTTCGTCCACTACCGGCCGCGCACCGCGATCCTCAACAACCTCGAGTTCGACCACGCCGACATCTTCGACGACCTCGCCGCGATCGAGCGCCAGTTCCACCATCTCGTGCGCACCGTGCCGCGCTCCGGCCGCATCGTCGCCAACGGCCGCGACGCGGCGATCGCGCGCGTGCTCGCGATGGGCTGCTGGAGCGAGGTGCAGCGCTTCGGCGCGCGCAAGGAGGAGCCGGGGATGCTGCGCGCGCGCGGCGAGCCGCACGCGTTCGACGTCCTGCGCGGCAGCCTGAAGATCGCGCGCGTCGAGTGGTCGCTGCTCGGCGAGCACAACCAGCTCAACGCGCTCGCCGCGATCGCCGCAGCCGAGCACGTCGGCGTGGCTCCCGAGGCGGCCGCGCGAGCGCTCGGCGAGTTCCGCAACGTCCGCCGCCGCCTCGAGCTGCGCGGCACGGTCGGCGGGATCGCGATCTACGACGACTTCGCGCACCACCCGACCGCCATCCGCACGACGATCGAGGGCCTGCGCCGCAAGGTCGGCGACGCCCGCATCCTCGCCGTCTTCGAGCCGCGCTCGAACACGATGAAGCTCGGCGCGATGAAGGCGCTGCTGCCGTGGGCGCTCGAGGAGGCCGATCTCGCGTTCTGCCACTCGGGGGGCCTGTCGTGGGACGCTGCCCAGGCGCTCGCGCCGATGGGTGCGCGCGCGGTCGTCGTGCAGACCGTGGCCGACCTCGTCGAGCGCGTCGTCGCGGCGGCGCGCGCCGGCGACCACATCCTGTGCATGAGCAACGGCGGCTTCGGCGACATCCACAAGAAGCTGCTCGAAGCGCTCGCACCGCCAGGCCGCGCGGCGGCATGAGCGCCGCGGCGGTCGCGCCGGCGGTCACGCACCTGCTCTACCTGCACGGCTTCCGCTCGTCGCCGCAGTCGACCAAGGCGAAGAAGGTCGGCGCCTGGATCGCGGCGCACCGCCCCGACGTCGTCTGGTGGTGCCCGCAGCTCGCGGCGTCGCCGGCGGCGGCGATGCACGAGGTCTTCGGCGGGATCGCACGCTGGCCGCGCGAGCGCACCGGGATCATCGGCAGCTCGCTCGGCGGCTTCTACGCGACCGTCGTCGCCGAGCGCCACGGCGGCCGCGCCGTCGTCCTCAACCCCGCGGTCGATCCGGCGCGCGACCTCGCGAAGGCCGTCGGCAGCACGACGGCGTGGCACAGCGACGCGCCGTTCGAGTTCCGCAGCGAGTACGTCGACGAGCTGCGCGCGCTCGCGCCGCCGGCCGAGCTGACCGACCCCGGGCGCTACCTCGCGGTGATCGCGACCGGCGACGAGGTGCTGTCGTGGCGCGAGATGCGCGCGCGCTACGAGAAGTGCCGGCTGCGCGTCGTCGAGGGCAGCGACCACGCGCTCTCCGACTTCGACGAGCACCTGCCCGCGGTGCTCGCGTTCCTCGGCCTGACGGCGTGAAGGCGGCTCAACCCGCCCAGTGGACGAGCGTGTAGACGACGCGCCCCCAGACCTCGCCGTTGAACCAGGCGAGCGCGACGACGCCGAGCCACGCGCGAAGCCTGCGCGTGCGGCTGCGCCAGACGTCGTTTTCGAAGGCGACCGAGATCACCAGGCCGAACAGCGCAGCGAGCGCGAGCAGAGCCGCGATGACGCCGACCGTCCAGCGCAGGATCGTCACGAACACCGCTTGAACCCTCGCGCCCCGCGACGGGAACGCTTCACCACGCCGGCGCGAGCTCGGCCAGACCCCGAGGCGCTTCGGCTTCGTCGTCGAACGTGACGATCTGCCACGCCGAGCGGTCGGCGAGCAGCGTGCGGACGAGCCGGTTGTTGAGCGCGTGCCCGGACTTGAACGCGCGGTACGCGGCGAGCAGCGGATGGCCCGCGAGCACGAGGTCGCCGATCGCGTCGAGGATCTTGTGCTTGACGAACTCGTCGTCGTAGCGAAGGCCCTCGCTGTTGAGGACCTTGAACTCGTCGACGACGACCGCGTTGTCGAGGCTGCCGCCGAGCGCGAGGCCGCGCGAGCGCATCATCTCGACGTCCTTGGTGAAGCCGAACGTGCGCGCGCGCGCGATCTCGTTCTTGTACTTGCCCGAACCCATGTCGAAGACGAAGCGCTGGCCGGTCTCGCTCACGACCGGGTGGTCGAACTCGATCTCGAAGCCGAGCGTGTAGCCCTCGTGCGGGTCGAGCCGCGCCCACTTCAGCTCGGCGCCCTCGCCTTCGCGAACCTCGACCGGGCGCAGCACGCGCAGGAAGCGCTTGGGCGCCTCCTGCAGGACGATTCCGGCGCTCTGCAGCAGGAAGACGAACGCCGCCGCCGAGCCGTCGAGGATCGGGACCTCCTCGGCGGTGATGTCGACGACGAGGTTGTCGAGGCCGAGGCCCGAGCACGCCGACAGCAGGTGCTCGACCGTCTTCACCTTCGGGCCGGCCGGCGTGCCGTCGGCCGACAGCGTCGTCGCCATCCGCGTGTCGCAGACGTTGAACGCGTTCGCCGCGATCGTCACCGGCCGCGGCAGGTCGACGCGGCGAAAGACGATGCCGGCGTCGGCGGGCGCCGGATGCAGCCGCAGCTCGACCTTCTGCCCGCCGTGGACGCCGACGCCGACGGCGCGCGTCATCGACCTGATCGTGCGTTGGCGAAGCATCGGTCGATTTTAGGTGGTTCACCCGAGATGGATGCCGGCAGAAGCGTCGCGAGCACGCCGAGGTGCGCCCGCAGGAGCGCAGCCGTACTGGAGTACGGCGAGCACCTCCGGGCGCAGATCGGCGTGCGCAGCAGCTTCGGGCGGTATCAATCGGCCTGCTTGCGAAGGAACGCCGGGATCTCGATCTCGTCCATGCCGTTGCTCGCGAGCGCGTCGACCTTCGCCGCCGCGGTGCGGCCGTTGCGCCACACGCTCGGCGTCGTCAGGCTGCTGTAGTCGTGCGTCTGCGAAGGCGCTGCCGGCATCGGCACCTGCTGGTGCAGCACCGGCAGGTCGTCGGTGCCGGTGCGCTGCGCCTGGACGTTGTGCACGACCTGCATCGGCGACTGCTGCGCGCGCCGCACCGGGCTGAGGCCCGTGGCGATGACGGTGACGCGCAGCTGGTCGCCGAGCGACTCGTCGTACGCGGTGCCGTAGATGACGTGGGCGTCGTCGGCGGCGTAGCGGCGGATGCAGTTCATCGCGTTCCTGCTCTCGGCGAGCTTGAACGTGTTGCGGTTGGCCGCGATCAGCACCAGCACGCCGCGCGCTCCCGAGAGGTCGATGCCCTCGAGCAGCGGGCACGCCACCGCGGCCTCGGCGGCCTTGTTGGCGCGGTCGGGGCCGCCCGCGATCGCCGTGCCCATCATCGCCTTGCCGGGCTCGCTCATCACCGTCTTGACGTCCTCGAAGTCGACGTTGACGAGCCCCGGCATGTGGATGATGTCGCTGATGCCGCCGACGGCGTTCTTCAGGACGTCGTTGGCGTGCGCGAACGCCTGGTCCTGCGTGACGTCGTCGCCGAGGACGTCGAGCAGCTTGTCGTTGAGGATCACGATCAGCGAGTCGACGTTCGCCTCGAGCTCGGCGACGCCGAGGTCGGCCGACTTCATCCGCCGCGCGCCCTCGAAATCGAAAGGCTTGGTGACGACGCCGACGGTGAGGATCCCCATCTCGCGGGCGACGCGTGCGATCACCGGCGCCGCGCCGGTGCCGGTGCCGCCGCCCATGCCCGCGGTGATGAAGAGCATGTGCGCGCCGTCGATCGACTGGCGGATGCGGTCGACCGCCTCCTCGGCGGCGGCCTTGCCCGCCTCGGGCTTGGCGCCGGCGCCGAGACCGGTCGTGCCGAGCTGGATCAGCTGGTTCGCCGCCGAGCGGTTGAGCGCCTGCGCGTCGGTGTTGGCGACGATGAAGTCGACCCCCTGCACGCCCTCCTCGATCATGTGCTCGACGGCGTTGCCGCCGCCGCCGCCGACGCCGATCACCTTGATCTGCGTTCCCATGCTGAACTCTTCGATCAGTTCGATGGCCATTTGTCGCTCCAATCCTTGCAGTTGCCTTGCGTTTGTCGATGCGTGAACACGAAATACGTTCTTGATGTCATGCGATCCTCCTCATCCGCTCGGCGGCGGGTCGAGCGCGTGTGGTTCGGGTGCAGCGGGTCTGTTCATGGCGGTCAGAAGTTGCCGAGAAACCAGTCCTTCGCACGGCCGACGAGCGTCTTCACCGAGCCGGCCTGCTGCGCCGCGCGGTGGCCGCGCGTGCGCGCCAGGCGCGCTTCCTCGAGCAGGCCCATCACCGTCGCCGAGCGCGGGTTGGCGACCATGTCGTGGAGCGCGCCGCGGTAGGTCGGCGTTCCCTTGCGCACGGGCTTGAGAAAGATGTCCTCGCCGAGCTCGATCATTCCCGGCATCACGGCGGCGCCGCCGGTGATCACGATGCCGCTCGAGAGCAGCTCCTCGTAGCCGCTGTCGCGGATCACCTGGTGGACGAGCGAGTAGATCTCCTCGATCCGCGGCTCGATCACCCCCGCCAGCGCCTGCCGGCTCAGCATCCGCGGCGGCCGGTCGCCGAGCCCGGGCACCTCGAGCTGCTCGTTCGGGTCGGCGAGCAGCTGCTTGGCGACGCCGTACTCGACCTTGATCTCCTCGGCGTCCTTGGTCGGCGTCCTGAGCGCCATCGCGATGTCGCTCGTGATCAGGTCGCCGGCGATCGGGATCACCGCGGTGTGGCGGATCGAGCCGTCGGTGAAGATCGCGACGTCGGTCGTTCCGGCGCCGATGTCGACGAGCGCGACGCCGAGGTCCTTCTCGTCGTCGGTCAGCACCGCGGCGCTCGACGCGCTCGGGTTGAGCACCAGCTGCTCGACCTCGAGCCCGCAGCGGCGCACGCACTTGACGATGTTCTCGGCCGCGCTCTGCGCGCCGGTGACGATGTGGACGCGCACCTCGAGGCGGCCGCCGCTCATGCCGATCGGCTCCTTGACCTCGTGGCCGTCGATCACGAACTCCTGCGGCTCGACGAGCAGCAGGCGCTGGTCGTTCGGGATGTTGATCGCCTTCGCCGTCTCGACGACGCGGGTGACGTCGACCGGAGTCACTTCCTTGTCGCGGACGATCACCATCCCGGTCGAGTTCTGGCCGCGGATGTGGCTGCCGGTGATGCCGGTGTAGACCTTGGTGATCTTGCAGTCGGCCATCATCTCGGCCTCCTTGAGCGCCTGCTGGATCGACTGCACCGTCGCGTCGATGTTGACGACGACGCCGCGCTTGAGCCCGTGCGCCGGAGCGCTGCCGAGGCCGGCGATCCGCAGCTCGCCGTCGGGCATGACCTCGGCGACGACCGCCATCACCTTGGCGGTGCCGATGTCGAGGCCGACGACCAGGTCCTTGAGTTCTCTTGGCATCAGCCCCCCCTCTTCTTCTTGACCGGCTTGTCGCCGTCGGCCGTCGTCGTCGCGACGCCCTTCAGCCGCACTGCGTAGCCGTCGTGGTGGCGCAGGTCGGCGTACTGCAGCGGCCGCTGGAAGCGCGACGTCACCTGCTCGACGGTGGCGACGAAGCGCGCAGTGCGCGCGAGCACGTCGTCGTCGCTGCCGCGGCCGAGCTCGACGACGGCGCCGCTGTCGAGCGTCGCCTGCCAGGATCCGCGGCCCGAGTAGGCGAGCTCCTCGACGCGGGCGCCGAGCGGAGCGAAGCCGGCATCGAAGCGGCCGAGCATCGCGAGCACGTGCGCCGAGCTGCCGCTCGGGCCCGAGAGCGTCGGCAGCGCGTCGTCCTCGACGTCGCCGACGTTCGCCTCGAACACTTCGCCGAAACTGTTGACGAGCTTCTCGCCGCCGTCGGCGCCCCAGAGCGCTACCGGCCTGTGCTCCTCGAGGCGAACGCGCAGCCGGTTCGGCCAGACGCGGCGGACGACCGCGACGCGCACCCACGGCACCGATTCGAACGCCCGCTTCGCCGCGCCGAGGTCGACCGTCAGGAAGTTGCCGGCGATCTTCGGCAGCGCGTTGGCGCGGATCGTCGAGACGCTGTTGCGCGCGACGTCGCCCTCGACGCTGATCGCGCGGATCGCGAAGAACGGCTGCCGCGCGGTCCAGACGACCAGCGTGGCGACGACGAGCGCAGCGGCGACCGCGGCGAGCGCGGCCGCGGTCGCGTTCATCAACCGCACGTCGGCCATCGCCGCGTTCGCGCCGTCGTTCGGGGCCGGCCGCGTCGCCATCGTCAGGGCTCCGTCTTCGCCGGCGGCGCGGCTGCCGAATCGAGCGTCGCCGCGGCGAGCAGGCGCACGCAGAGCGCCTCGTAGCTGATGCCGGCGGCGCGCGCCGACATCGGCACCAGCGAATGCGACGTCATCCCCGGCGACGTGTTCATCTCGAGGAGGAAGGGCTTGCGGTCCGAGCGGCGCACCATCAGGTCGGCGCGGCCCCAGCCGCGGCAGCCGAGCACGCGGTATGCGGCGAGCACGATGCGCTGGATCTCGCTCTCCTCGTCCGCCGGCAGGCCGCTCGGACAGTCGTAGCGGACGACGTCGGTGAAGTACTTGTTCTGGTAGTCGTACGCGCCGTCGGGGGCGACGATGCGGATGACCGGCAGCGCCTGCGCATCCTCGGAGTCGCCGAGCACCGGGCACGTCACCTCGTCGCCCTCGACGAACTGCTCGCACAGGACGTCGCTGTCGAAGCGCGCCGCGAGCGCGACCGCGTCCTGCATCTGCGAGTAACCCTGCACCTTGGTGATGCCGATCGACGAGCCTTCGCGCGGCGGCTTGACGACGAGCGGCAGCCCGAGCACGTCGGGCACCGCACGCAGCTGCTCGCGCGCCTGCTGGTCGCGGGCGAGGCGGACGAACTTCGGCGTCGGCAGCCCTTCGGCGATCCAGATCCGCTTGGT
>DASSRF010000071.1:0-6780 GCA_035701945.1 Caldimonas sp.
TCCGCAAGGCCTACGCGATCGCCTACAAGTCGCAGCCCGACGTCTACGCGGTGCAGGGCTACGACGCGGCGCAAATCCTCGCCAACGGCCTGAAGGCGGTCGGCGGTGACCTGTCGAAGCGCGACCAGCTCGCCGCGGCGATGAGGAAGACCCCGGTCGACAGCCCGCGAGGCAAGTTCACGCTCTCGGCGGCCGGCAACCCGGTGCAGGACATGTACCTGCGCGAGGTCAAGGGCAACAACAACGAGTTCCGCTCGATCGCGGTGAAGTCGCTCGCCGACCCGGCGCGCGGCTGCAAGCTGTAGGCGCGGTCGCCGTTCGCGTGGCGGCGAGCGCCGCCACGCCGCATCGCATGCACTGAACGACGATGGACCTCGCCACCTTCCTCGTCCAGTGCCTGAACGCGGTCCAGTACGGGCTGCTGCTCTTCCTCGTCGCGAGCGGGCTGACGCTGATCTTCGGGATCATGGGCGTCATCAACCTCGCCCACGGCAGCTTCTACATGCTCGGCGCGTACCTCGCGTTCGCGCTCGCGCCGTGGTTCGGCGACTGGTTCGTGACGCGGCTCGTCGCCGGCGTCGCGCTCGCCGCGGTCTTCGGCTACGTCCTCGAGTGGGCGTTCTTCAGCTTCCTCTACGAGCGCGACCACCTGCAGCAGGTGCTGCTGACGTACGCGCTCATCCTCGTCTTCGAGGAGCTGCGCTCGATCCTGGTCGGCAACGACGTCCACGGCGTGCCTGCGCCGTCGTGGCTCGGCGGCGGCTTTCGCCTCGGCGGCCTGATGGAGTACCCGTGGTACCGCGTCTTCGCGTCGGCGGCGTGCCTCGTCGTCGCGCTCGCGCTCTACGCGGTCGTGCAGAAGACGCGCCTCGGCATGATGATCCGCGCCGGCGCGAGCAACCGCGACATGGTGCGCGGCCTCGGGGTCGACATCCGGCGGCTCTACCGGATCGTCTTCGCCGGCGGCGTCGCGCTCGCCGCGCTCGCCGGCATGATCGCCGCGCCGCTGTCGTCGGTGTATCCGAACATGGGCGCGAGCGTGCTCATCATCTGCTTCGTCGTCGTCGTCATCGGCGGCATCGGCTCGATCACCGGCGCGCTGATCGCCTCGCTCCTCGTCGGCTTCGTCGACACCTTCGGCAAGGTCTTCTTCGCCGAGTGGAGCGGCGTCGGCATCTACCTGCTGATGGCGATCGTGCTGATCTGGCGGCCCGAGGGGCTGATGAAGCGTGGCTTCTGACGCGGTCGCGGGCACGTCCGCGCTCGACGCCGTCGCCGACGTCGGCGCGCTGCCCGACATCGCCCGCCGCGAGCCCGGCGGCTGGCTCGTCCCCGCCGCCGCTGCGATCGTCGTCGCCGCGCTGCCGCTCTTCGTCTCGCCGTACGGTCAGGACCTCGTGCTGCGGATCGCGGTCTACGCGATCTTCGCGCTCAGCCTCGAGCTCCTCGTCGGCGCGACCGGGCTCGTCAGCCTCGGCCACGCCGCGTTTCTCGGCATCGGCGCGTACGCGACGGTGCTCGCGTCGGGCAGCGACGGCGCTTCGATCGCCTGGCTGCTGCCGCTCGCCGTCGTCGCGGCCGCTGCCTATGCGATCGTCGTCGGCGCGCTCAGCCTGCGCACGCGCGGCGTCTACTTCATCATGGTCACGCTCGCGTTCGCGCAGATGGCGTACTTCGTCGTCCACGACACCAAGGCGGCGGGCGGCAGCGACGGCATCTTCCTCTACGCGAAGCCGACGCTCGCGGTCGGCGCGACGACGCTCGTCGACCTCGGCGACCGCGCGGCGCTCTACTACACCGTGCTCGCAGCGCTCGTCGCGACGTACGCGTTCATCGCGATGCTGCTCGCGTCGCGCTTCGGCCACGCGCTCGCCGGCATCCGCGTCAACGAGCAGCGGATGCGCGCCGCCGGCTTTTCGACGACGCCGTACAAGCTCGCCGCCTTCGTCGTCGCCGGCGCGCTCGCCGGGCTCGCCGGCTTCCTGCTCGCGGTCAAGGACGGCGCCGTCAACCCCGAGCTGCTGTCGTGGCACGAGTCGGGCGCGGTGCTCCTGATGCTGATCTTCGGCGGCATCGGCAGCCTGCGCGGCGCCGTGCTCGGCGCGGTCGCGTTCACGCTGCTGAAGGAGCTGTTCCAGTCGGAGGCGCTGCTCGGGCCGCTCGCGCAGCACTGGCAGCTCACGCTCGGGCTCACGATCATCGCTTTCGTCGCCGCGCTGCCGCGCGGCCTGATCGGCACCGGTGCGCAGGTCCGTGCGCTGATGCGCGAGCGCGCGGCGCGCGCGGCGCGAAACGCGGCATGAGCGCGGTGCTCGCCCAAGTCTCCGAGCCGCGGGTCGACAGCGCGGCGCGGCCGCTGCTCGAAGCGGTCCGGCTCGGCCGGCGCTTTCGCGGCCTCGCCGCAGTCGACGACGTCACGCTCGACGTCTGCATCGGCGAGATCCACGCCGTCATCGGCACCAACGGCGCAGGCAAGTCGACGCTCGTCAACATGCTCTCGGGCGAGCTCGCGCCGAGCGCCGGCAGCGTGCGCTTCGGCGGCACGGACGTCACGCGCTGGTCGCAGCCGCGGCGCGCGCGCGCCGGCATCGGCCGCAGCTACCAGCGCACGACGATCTTCGGCGAGTTCAGCGTGCTCGAGAACTGCCGCCTCGCCGCGCAGGCGAGCGCGCCGCACGCGTGGCGCGTCTGGCAGCCGGCGGCGCGCGACGCGCGCGGCGTCGAGGTCGCGCAGCGCGCGCTCGCCGCCGCCGGGCTCGACGGCGATGCGCGGCGCATCGCGGCGACGCTCAGCCACGGCGCCAAGCGCCAGCTCGAGATCGCGATGTGCCTGGCGACGTCGCCGCGCGCGCTCCTGCTCGACGAGCCGCTCGCCGGCATGGGCGCCGAGGAGACCGGGCGCATGCTCGAGCTGCTCGTCGCGCTGAAGGACGACCACGCGATCCTGCTGATCGAGCACGACATGGACGCGGTCTTCAAGGTCGCCGACCGCATCACGGTGATGGTCAACGGTCAGGTCATCGCGAGCGACGCCCCGGAGCGGATCCGCAGCGACCGCACGGTGCAGCTCGCGTACCTCGGCGAAGGCGCGGCGACGCGATGACGGCGCTGCTCGACGTCGCCGACCTGCACGCGCGCTACGGCGACAGCCACGTGCTGCGCGGCGTCGGCCTGCAGGTCAAGAGCGGCCGCTCGCTCGGCCTCCTCGGCCGCAACGGCATGGGCAAGACGACGCTGATCCGCACCGTGCTCGGCTACGTGCGCGCGAGCGGCGGCAGCGTCGCCTGGCAGGGCCGGGCGACGACCGGCGCCGCACCCGAGCGGATTGCACGCCTCGGCGTCGGCTACGTCCCCGAAGGCCGCGGCATCTTCCCGAACCTCTCGGTGCGCGAGAACCTCGTCATGTGCGCGCGCCCGGGCGCCGACGGCCGCCGCGAGTGGACGCTCGAGCGCGTCCTCGCGACGTTCCCGCGCCTCGCCGAGCGGCTCGACCACGGCGGCCAGCAGCTCTCGGGCGGCGAGCAGCAGATGCTCGCGATCGGCCGCGCGCTGCTCACCAACCCGCTGCTGCTGATCCTCGACGAAGCGACCGAAGGCCTCGCGCCGCTCGTCGTCGCCGAGATCTGGCGGACGATCGCGACGATCCGCGCCAGCGGCATCGCGACGCTGATCGTCGACCGCAACGCGCACGCCGTCCTCGCCAACACCGACGACGCGGTCGTCCTCGAGAAGGGCCGCGTCGTCCTCGCCGGAACGTCGGCCGAGCTCGAAGCCGACGCGTCGGCGCTGGCGCGCCTGCTCGGCGTCTCCTGACACTGCGGCCGAGTGCAGAGCCGATCGACCTGCACACGCAGCTCGCATGGAACGCAGACGATGAATCGACGCACGGGAATGATCGCGCTGCTCGGCGCCATCGCCGCGACGATCGCGTCGGCGCAGCGGCGGCGGCCGCGCGTCGGCGTCCTCCTGCCCGGATCCGAGGATCTCTACGTCGCCTACGTCGCGGCGCTGCGCGAGGGGCTCGCGGACGCGGGCCGCGTCGAGCCGGCGACGCTCGAGCTCGTCTTTCGCTACAGCGGCGGGTCGAACGAGCGGCTCGCGGCGCTCGCGCGCGAGCTCGTCGCCGCCGACGTCGACGCCATCGTCACGAGCTCGACGCCCGCGATCCGGGCCGCGATGGCGGCGACGTCGACGATCCCGATCGTGTTCGCTGCCGTCGCCGACGCCGTCGGCAGCGGCCTGGTCGCGAGCCTCGCGCATCCCGGCGGCAACGTCACCGGGCTCACCTTGCTGATTCCGGATCTCGGCGCCAAGCAGTTCGAGCTGCTCGCCGAGATGATCCCCGGGCTGCAGCGCGTCGGCGTGCTGCGCGGCCGCGGCGAAGGTGCACAGGCGTTCGAGACCATCGCGGCTGCGATCGGCGCGCACGGTGCGAGCGCACAGCTCGTCGAGGTCGATGCGGGCGACCGGATCGCTGCTGCGTTCGCTCAGCTGAGGAGCGCCGCGAGCCAGGCGCTGATCGTCGTCGACGGTCCGCTCCTCAACGGCCAGCGCGCCGCGATCGCGAGGCTCGCGACCGCGCAGCGTCTCCCGACGCTGTCGACCCTGCGCATCTACGTCGACGCCGGCTCGCTGGCGTCGTACGGGCCGAACCTCGCGGCGATGTGGCGGCGCGCCGGCAACGGCTACGTCGATCGCATCCTGAAGGGCACGAAACCTGCCGACCTGCCGGTCGAGCAGCCGACGACCTTCGAGCTCGTCATCAACCTGAAGACGGCACGCGCTCTCGGGATGACGATTCCGCAGGCGATTCGCACGCGTGCGCAGGTTCTGATCGACGAGTGATCCGCGTCGTCGATCGCGTCGCACAATCGAGACAGGAGGCCGCCATGATCCTCGAAGTCGCCGACATCCGCATCACGTCCGGGAGCAACGCCGAGTTCGAGGCCGCGATCCAGCGCGGCCTCGAGACCGTGCTGCCGCGCGCGACCGGCTACATCGCCCACCAGGTGCAGCGCGGGATCGAGTCGCCCGATCGCTATCTCCTGATGATCTGGTGGCACACGCTCGAAAACCACACGGTCGACTTCCGCCAGGGGCCGCTCTTCGCCGAGTGGCGCTCGCACATCGGGCCGTACCTCGCGAATCCGCCTCACGTCGAGCACTTCGACCTCGCGCTCGAGTCGTCCTGACGGCGGCGCGCGGCGTCGTCCGACTGCGGGCGGCGCGGGCATGAGGAATGCTCGCAGGTGCCATGGCCGCGACCGAACACAGCGCTCCTCGCGTCCTCGTTCCCGGCGACGCGCGTCCGCTCGTCCTCGTGCCGGCGTGCAACCGCATGCTCGGCGAGCTCTGCTATCACGTCGCAGCGCTCAAGTACGTCGACGCGGTGCGGCTCGCCGGCTGCCAGCCGCTCGTCGTGCCGAGCGTCGCGCCGCCCGACGTCGACGCGCTGCTCGACGTCGCGCACGGGCTGCTGCTCACCGGCTCGCCGTCGAACGTGCATCCGCAGCACTACGCCGAGACCGTGCTCGACGAATCGCTGCCGCTCGACCCGGTGCGCGACGCCTGGATCCTGCCGATCATCCCGAAGGTGCTCGCGCGCGGCATGCCGCTGTTCGCGATCTGCCGCGGCTTCCAGGAGGCGAACGTCGCACTCGGCGGCACGCTGCACCAGGCGGTGCACCAGGTGGAGGGCTTCGCCGACCACCGCGACCGCGACGACGACCCCGTCGAGGTGCAGTACGCGGCCGCGCACGACGTCTTCATCGAGCCCGGCGGCGTCCTCGCGCGTCTGCTCGAGACCGATCGCATCGCTGTCAACTCGCTGCATGGCCAGGGCGTGAACCGGCTCGCGTCGCGCCTGCGCATCGAGGCGCGCGCGCCCGACGGCCTCGTCGAGGCGTTCTCGGTCGCCGACGCGCCCGGCTTCGCGCTCGCCGTGCAGTGGCACCCCGAGTGGCAGGTCATGAAAAACCCGTTTTCGCGCACGCTGTTCGCCGCCTTCGGCGACGCGGCGCGTGCCAGGAACCAGCGACGGTAATCACGCATGAGCACCCCGATCCAGCAATTCTTCAAGGAACACGGCATCTCCGAGGTCGAGGCCGTCGTCCCCGACATGGCCGGCATCGCGCGCGGCAAGGTGATGCCCGCGGTCAAGTTCGCCGAAGACGAGGGCATGCGCATGCCCGAGAGCATCTTCCTGCAGACCGTGACCGGCGAGTACCCGGAAGACGACCGCGCGATCAGCCCGTCCGAGATCGACATCGTGCTCAAGGCCGACCCGAAGACGACGCGCGTCGTGCCGTGGGCCGCCGAGCCGACGGCGCAGGTCATCCACGACAGCTTCTATTCCGACGGGCGTCCCGTGACGATGGCGCCGCGCTACGTCCTGCGCCACGTGCTCGACCTCTACGCGCAGAAGGGCTGGAAACCGATCGTCGCGCCCGAGCTCGAGTTCTACCTGGTCGAGCCGAACGTCGACGCCGACTACCCGCTCAAGCCGCCGGTCGGCCGCTCGGGCCGTCCGGAGATCGGCCGGCAGTCGTACAGCATCGCGGCCGTCAACGAGTTCGACCCGCTGTTCGACGACATCTACGCGTTCTGCGAGGCGCAGGAGATCGAGATCGACACGCTGATCCACGAGGACGGCGCCGCGCAGATGGAGATCAACCTGATCCACGGCGACGCCATGTCGCTCGCCGACCAGGTGTTCATGTTCAAGCGGACGGCGCGCGAGGCGGCGTTCCGCCACAAGATGTACGCGACCTTCATGTCGAA
>DASSRF010000072.1:0-8308 GCA_035701945.1 Caldimonas sp.
AACTGCGGCAAGACCGCGCTGTTCAACCTGCTCACCGGCGCGCGCCAGAAGGTCGCCAACTACGCCGGCGTCACCGTCGAGCGCAAGGTCGGCCTGACGCGACTGAAGAACGGCCGCACCGTGCAGGTCGTCGACCTCCCCGGCGCCTACAGCCTCACCCCGGCGACGCCGGACGAGCAGATCACGCTCGAGGTCATCGAGGGGCGGCGCCACGGCGAGCCGGCGCCCGACGCGATCGTCGCCGTCGTCGACGCGACCAACCTGCGCATGAACCTGCGGCTCGTGCTCGAGCTCGCCCAGCTCGGCAAGCCGTTGATGGTCGCGCTCAACATGGCCGACGTCGCGCGCGCCGAAGGTCTGAAGATCGACGTCGCCAGGCTCGCGGCCGAGCTCGGCTGCCCTGTCGTCGAGACGGTCGCGGTGCGCGCCGACGGCCACGCGCAGCTGCTCGCGCTCCTCGAGTCGCGGCTCGGCGGCGATCCGGTCGAGACCACCGCCGCTGCCGTTCCTGCTCGCGAAGAAGCAGCGCCCGCCGCGAGCGGACGCGACGCGCGCTCGTCGGCCGACCTCCAGCTCGAAGTCCGCCGCATCCTCGCGGTCGCCGCGCCCGGCGCGGCGAGCGTCCGCCGCTTCCAGCACCGCATCGACGCGATCGTCATGCATCCGGTCTGGGGCCTCGCGCTGCTCGCGGTCGTGCTGTTCCTGATGTTCCAGGCGGTCTTCTCGTGGGCGACGCTGCCGATGGACGCGATCAAGGCGGCGATGACCGGTGTCGGCGAGTGGGTCGCAGCGCACATGGCCGAAGGGCCGCTCAGGAGCCTGCTCGTCAACGGCGTCATCGCCGGCGCCGGCAGCGTGCTCGTCTTCCTGCCGCAGATCCTGATCCTGTTCTTCTTCATCCTCCTGCTCGAGGACTCGGGCTACCTGCCGCGCGCGGCGTTCCTGCTCGACACGCTGATGGGCAAGGTCGGCCTCTCGGGGCGCGCGTTCATCCCGCTGCTGTCGAGCTTCGCGTGCGCGATCCCCGGGATCATGGCGACGCGAACGATCGCCAACTGGAAGGATCGGCTGGCGACGATCATGGTCGCACCGCTGATGACGTGCTCGGCGCGCCTGCCCGTCTACGCGCTCCTCATCGGCGCGTTCATCCCGGCGACGCATGTGGGCCCGTTCAACCTGCGCGGACTGACGCTGTTCGGCCTCTACGTCGCCGGCGTCGTCGCCGCGATGGCGGTCGCGTGGGTGCTCAAGCGCGCCTGGAGCAAGCGGCGCTACCAGCCGCTCATGCTCGAGCTGCCGCCGTACCGGATGCCGAACCCGCGCAACGTCGCGCTCGGCCTCTGGGAGCGCGCCGGCATCTTCGTTCGCCGCGTCGGCACGATCATCTTCACGCTGATGGTCGTGCTCTGGTTCCTGTCGAGCTTCCCGTCGCCGCCGGCGGGAGCGACCGGCCCGGCGATCCAGTACAGCGTCGCCGGCATGATCGGGCGCGGCCTCGAGCACGTCTTCGCGCCGATCGGCTTCAACTGGCAGATCTCGATCGCGCTCGTCCCCGGCCTCGCGGCGCGCGAGGTCGCGGTCGGCGCGCTCGGCACCGTCTACTCGATGTCGGCGGCGGGCGACACGGTCGCCGAAGCGCTCGCGCCGATCATCGCCAAGGGCTGGTCGCTCGCGACCGCGTTTTCGCTCCTCGCGTGGTACGTCTTCGCGCCGCAGTGCCTGTCGACGCTCGCCGTCGTCCGCCGCGAGACGAACTCGTGGCGCTATCCGCTGCTGATGGCGGGCTACCTGTTCGCGCTCGCCTACGTCGCCTCGTTCGTCACCTACCGCGTCGCACTCGCCTTCGCAGGCGCCCTCTCATGAACACGCACCTCACTGCGCAATGGCTCGCCGTCGCGCTCGTCGTCGCCGGTTCGGCGATCTATGCGACGTGGACGCTGCTGCCCGCTTCGCTTCGGCGCGTGCTCGCCGCTGCTGCGCTCAAGCTGCCGCTGCCGGCGGCGATCGCGGCGCGCATGCGCGCGGTCGCGACGAGCACTTCGTCGTGCGGCTGCAGCGGCTGCGATCGCAATCCGCTGGCGGGCACCGGCGCCGAGCCCGCAAAGACGACCGCCGCGCAGCCGATCAAGCTGCATCGCCGGCTGCCCGGCTGACGCGCGCGGGCGCGATCAGCCCGCGACGCCGCGCATCGCCTTGTCGCCGAGCCCGAGCGGCAGCGGGAAGTGGACCTTCTCCGGTGCTCCCGCGATCGTCCGCACCGACGTCGCGCCGAGCGCGCGCAGCCGCGCGACGACCGCGTTGACGAGCACCTCGGGCGCCGACGCGCCCGCCGTCAGGCCGACACGGCGCCTGCCCTCGAGCCATTCCGGACGCACGTCGTCGGCGCTGTCGACCATGTAGGCGTGCGTGCCGAGCCGCTCGGCGAGCTCGCGCAGGCGGTTGCTGTTCGACGAGCTCGGGCTGCCGACGACGATCAGCACGTCGACGCCGGGCGCGACGAGCTTGACCGCGTCCTGCCGGTTCTGCGTCGCGTAGCAGATGTCCTGCTGCTTGGGCTGGCGGATCTCGGGAAAGCGGCGCTTCACCGCCGCCATGATCTCGGCGGCGTCGTCGACCGAGAGCGTCGTCTGCGTGACGACCGCGAGCGGCTGTCCCGACGGCACCTCGACCCGCTCGACATCGTCGACGTCCTCGACGAGCCAGATGCCGCTGTCGAGCTGGCCCATCGTCCCTTCGACCTCGGGGTGGCCCTTGTGGCCGATCATGATGAACTGGTAGCCGTCGCGCGAGAGCTTGGCGACCTCCATGTGCACCTTGCTGACGAGCGGGCACGTCGCATCGAACACCGAGAAGCCGCGCGCCGCCGCCTCCCTGCGCACCGCCTGCGAGACGCCGTGGGCGCTGAAGACGAGCGTCGCGCCGGGCGGGACCTCGGCGAGGTCCTCGATGAAGATCGCGCCCTTGCGCTTGAGGTCCTCGACGACGTAGGTGTTGTGGACGATCTCGTGGCGGACGTAGATCGGCGCGCCGAACTTGTGGAGCGCGCGCTCGACGATCTCGATCGCGCGCTCGACGCCGGCACAGAAGCCGCGCGGTTCGGCGAGGACGACTTCGTCGATTGCCATCTTCGGGGGTTTCAGAGGACGCCGATCACCCTGGCGTCGAACGTCACGGCGCGGCCGGCGAACGGATGGTTGAAGTCGAACACGACCGCGTCGTCGTCGACCGCGCGGACGATGCCCGCGATCGAGTTGCCGTCCGGCGCCGGAAAGCGGACGACGTCGCCGACCCGATAGTCGCCGTCGGCGTCGCCCTCCTCCGCCAGCGCGGCGCGGCGAACGCGCTGCACGAGCGCGGGGTCGCGCTCGCCGAACGCCTCGCCCGGACCGAGAGCGAACGACGTCTCGCTGCCTTCGGCGAGGCCGAGCAGGCGCGCTTCGATCGCCGGCGCGAGCTCGCCGCGGCCGAGCGAGAGCGTCGCAGGCCGCGTCGCGAAGGTGTCGACGAAGGCGACGCCGTCGGCGTCGCGCAACCGGTAGTGCAAGGTGAGGAACGAGCCGGGCTCGACGCGCTTCAAGGGGACCCTGTTCGGGGGACTTAGACTGACAACGGATTTTACGAGCCGCTCGTTGGTCCCGTGACCGCAGCCATGTTCAAGGACATCCCCGCCTCGGCACGTCCGCGCGAGAAGCTCCTCGCCGTCGGCCCCGCGGCGCTCGCCGACGCCGAGCTCGTCGCGCTGCTGCTGCGCACCGGCCTCGCCGGCATCGGCGTGCTGCAGCTCGCCGAGCAGCTGCTCGCATCGTTCGGCGGCCTCGGCGGCCTCTTGCGCGCCGGCCCCGACGAGCTCAGGCGCGTCAAGGGGCTCGGTCCGGCCAAGCGCGCCGAAGTCGCCGCGGTGCTCGAGCTCGCGCGCCGCTCGATCGCGAGCGAGCTCGCCGCGCGGCCCGTCTTCGATTCGCCGGGCAAGGTCAAGGACTACCTGCAGCTGCAGCTCGCCGGCCGCGCGCACGAGGTGTTCGCGGTGCTCTTCCTCGACGCGCAAAGCCGGCTCGTGCGGCTCGAGGAAATGTTTCGCGGCACGCTGACGCAGACGAGCGTCTACCCGCGCGAGATCGTCAAGCGCGCGCTCGAGCTCGGCGCCGCCGCGGTGATCCTCGCCCACAACCATCCTTCGGGAGCCGCCGAGCCGTCGCGCGCCGACGAGTTCCTGACCCAGACGCTGAAGAGCGCGCTCGCGCTCGTCGACGTCCGCGTCCTCGACCACCTCGTCGTCGGCCAGGCGAGCGTCGTGTCGTTCGCCGAGCGGGGGCTGCTGTGACGTCGCCGATCAAGGGCCGCCACCTCGGCGAGCTCGCAGCGCTGCGTGCACAGCTCGCCGAGCGTCGGCGCGCCGAGGCGGCACGCGCCGACGCGGCGCAGCCGCCGAGCCGCGGCGCCATCCAGCCGGCGGCGCGCAAGGCTTCGGAGAGCGACCACGCGTTCGCCGACGCGATCGGCCACGTCATGCCGCTGCGCAAGCGCGCCCACGAAGCTCCGGCGCGCGCTCGGCCGGCGGCACGCGCCCAGCAGCGCGAGCTCGACGAAGCGGCAGCGCTCGCCGAGTCGATCGCCGGCAGCGTCGACGCCGAAGCGCTCCTCGAGACCGACGAGGCGCTCTCGTTTCGCCGCAACGGCATCGGCCTCGACGTCGTTCGCAAGCTGCGCCGCGGCGTCTGGGTGCTGCAGGACGAGATCGACCTGCACGGCCTGCGCCGCGACGAGGCGCACGAGCGCGTCTCGAGCTTCCTGCGCGACGCGTCGCGCGCCGGCTTTCGCTGCGTGCGCGTCGTGCACGGCAAGGGGCTCGGCTCGCCGGGCCGCGAGCCGGTCCTGAAGGCGAAGGTCAAGGCGTGGCTCGTCAAGCACGAGGACGTGCTCGCGTTCACCCACGCGCGTCCCGCCGACGGCGGCCACGGCGCGTTGATCGTGCTGCTGAAGGCGAACGAGAAGAACGGCGCGCCGCGCTGACGACCGCGTGTCGACGCGCGCTCAGGCGGCCATGCGCGCCGCGATGTCGGCGACGGCGAGCGCGGCGCGCGACCCCGGCAACCGTTCGAGCAGCAACGTGCGCCGCTGCACCGCCTCGCGCACCGCAGGGTCGGTCGGAATCTCGCCCTGCATCTCGAGCGCGACCGCGCCGCTGCCGCCTTCGAGGCGCGGCGTGACGAAGCGGTCGACGACGAGCTGGAGCTGGTTGCGGATCGTCCGCCCCTCGCCGGCGACGCTCACTTGGTTGACGACGATCCGGATCGCGCGCCGGCCCTGCTGCGTCGCGAGCAGCTTGATCGTCGCGTAGGCGTCGGTCATCGACGTCGGCTCGGGCGTCGCGATGACGAGGACGTCGTCGGCGAGCGAGATGGCGTGCAGGACGACGTCGGAGATGCCGGCGCCGGTGTCGAGCAGGATGCGGTCGAAGCGCGGCGCGACGCGATCGATGATCTCGACGAGCTGCTCGCGAACGTGCGGCGTCAGCCGCGAGTACTCGACGAGCCCCGAGCCGGCGAGCAGCACCGAGAAGCCGCCCGGCGCCGGCAGGATCGCCTCGTCGAGCGACGCCTTGCCGGTGAAGACGTCGTGCAGCGTGATCTTCGGATGCAGGTTGAGGACGACGTCGAGGTTGGCGAGGCCGAGGTCGGCGTCGAGGACGAGGACGCGCTCGCCGCGGCGCGCGAGCGCCGCCGCGAGGTTGGCCGAGAAGAACGTCTTGCCGACGCCGCCCTTGCCGCTCGTGACGGCGAGGACGCTCGCCTTCGGCGCGACCGCAGCTGCCGCCCTCATCCGAGCTCCGCGAAGGTCGAGGTGCCGAAGAGCAGGCCCTTCTCCTCGGCGCTGACGTGCGAGACCATCGGCTGCTCGAGGCAGGCGCGGTTGCGGCCTTCGGACTTGGCGCGGTAGAGCTGCTGGTCGGCGCGCTCGACCCAGAGCAGCGGCGAAGACCGCACCCACTGCGGAGCGAACGCGCCGCCGATCGAGACCGTGACGGTGACCTCCTCGGCGGCGCCGATCGGGATCGGGTTGGCGCCGACGTGGCTGCGGATCCGCTCGGCGACCGCGAGGCCGTACGACGGCGGGCAGTTCGGCAGGATCATCGCGAACTCCTCGCCGCCGAAGCGCGCGACGGTGTCCATCGGCCGCACGCACTCGCTGAGCGCGACCGCGATCGCCTTCAGCACGAGGTCGCCCGACTGGTGACCGTGCGCGTCGTTGACGCGCTTGAAGTGATCGATGTCGATCATGAGGACGAGCGCAGGCTCGCCGGCACGGGCGACGCGATCGACCTCGCTCGCGAGCGTCAGCTCGAAGTGACGGCGGTTGGCGAGCCCGGTCAGCGCGTCGCGGCTCGACAGCTCGCACAGGCCGTCGATCACCGCCTGCAGCCAGGCCTCCTCGGAACGCTCGCGGTCGGGGAGCGCGTGGCCGGACTGCTGCAGGAGCTGCAGCGCGCCGTCGAGCTCGAGCGCGGCGGCGCCGAAGGTCGGTTCGATCTCGGGACGCACGGGGCACTCTAGCAGCGGGATTTCCCTCCCCCGGGCTTTCGAGCAGCAGCGAAGCGCGCCAAGTGCGGCGAATGCACGGCGGCTGGCGTTCCCGCGCAACGCCGTCGTCGGCGCGTCACTCGCCGGCCGGCAGGAAGAGCTGCTGCAGGTCGCTCAGGAAGTCGAAGCCGAGCGGCGTCGGCCGCACCGATTGCAGGTCGCGCTCGACGAGGCCGCGTCGCTCGGCGTCGGCGAGCGGACGCTCGATCGCCGACAGCGGCAGGCCGGTGCGCTCGGCGAAGCGCGCGAGCGGAAAGCCGTCCTTGAGCCTGAGCGCGTTGAGCATGAACTCGAACGCCAGCTCGCCGCGCGCGACCTCGGTCTCCGACGCGACCGCGGCGCCGCGCTCGGCGCCCGCCATGTACGCCGCCGGGTCGCGCAGCCGAACCTGGCGAACGATGCGGTGCGGGAAGCTGAGCTTGCCGTGCGCGCCGGCGCCGATGCCGAGGTAGTCGCCGAACTCCCAGTAGTTGACGTTGTGCCGCGAGCGATGGCCCGGGCGCGCGAACGCCGAGACCTCGTAGCGATCGAGCCCGGCGGCCGCGGTCGACGCGACGATGCGGTCGAGCATCGCCGCAGCGGTGTCGTCGCCGGGCAGCGGCGGCGGCGCGTGCGCGAACAGCGTGTTCGGCTCGATCGTCAGGTGGTAGATCGAGACGTGCGGCGGCGCGAACGCGAGTGCCGTCTCGACGTCGGCAGCGCACTCGGCGAGCGTCTGCCCAGGCAACGCGTACATCAGGTCGACGTTGAAGGTCGCGAACGCCGCCTTCGCCTCGTCGATCGCGGCGCGCGCCTGCGCGGCGTCGTGGACGCGGCCGAGCGCGTGCAGCTTGGCGTCGTCGAAGCTCTGCACGCCGATCGAGAGCCGCGTCACGCCGGCGTCGGCATAGCCGTGGAAGCGCTCGCGCTCGAACGTCCCCGGGTTCGCTTCGAGCGTGATCTCGCAGCCGGGCTCGAGCGGAAGGCGCGCGCGGATCGCGGCGATCAGCCGCTCGATCGCGGCCGGAGCGAACAGGCTCGGCGTTCCGCCGCCGATGAAGACCGTGTGCACGCGCCGCCCCCAGACGAACGGCAGCGCCTCCTCGAGGTCGCGAACGAGCGCGTCGACGTAGCGCGTCTCGGGCAGCGGCTCGCCGCCGCGCCAGGCGTGCGAGTTGAAGTCGCAGTACGGACACTTCCTCAGGCACCACGGGACGTGGACGTAGAGCGAGAGCGGCGGCAGCGCGGGGAGCGCGAGCGCGCCGGGGCGCATGAAGCGCGCGAGCCGCTCGGCGACGGTGCCCGCCGGCCCGGCGGCGTCGGCCGCGGCGACGATCGGCAACGCGGTCATGACGGTCAGCTGCGCGCCGCCGCGTCGGCGAGGTGCCACTCGTCGCGCAGCAGCGCGAGCATCCGCTCTGCGGCCTGGGCGCGGTGGCTGACGCGATTCTTCACCGCGGGCGCGAGCTCGGCGACGGTCTTGCCGAGCGCGGGGACGAAGACGAGCGGGTCGTAGCCGAAGCCGCCGCTGCCCCGCGGCGCGTCGAGCACCTCGGCATGCCAGCGGCCGACCGCGATCAGCGGCTCGGGGTCGTCGCCGCTTCGGACCGCGACGATCGTGCTGACGAAGCGGGCGCGCCGGTCGGCGATTCCGCGCAGGCGGTCGACGAGGAGCGCGTTGTTGGCGGCGTCCTGCACGCGGCGGTGGCCTTCGCGATCGCCGACGCGGCGCTCGACGACGGCGTAGTGCG
>DASSRF010000073.1:0-4410 GCA_035701945.1 Caldimonas sp.
ATCGCCAGGTCGTCAGCGTGCGCTTCCACGGTCTGATCCGCGAGGAGGCCGAAGCCGGCGCGACGCCGTTCGACGAGGTCTGGCACCTCGTGCGGCCGGGCGACGGCAGCCGCGAGTGGGCGATCGCCGGCATCCAGCCGACCGTCGCGGGCGCCGCGATCAGCTGACGCGGGTGTCGGCGAACGCGCGCCCGACCAGCGCCGTCGCGACGGCGCTCCTCGGCGCCGTCCTGGTCACAGCCTGTGCGCCGCTGGCAGCGCCGCGCGCGAGCGTCGCGACGCCGTCGGCCGACGCCGTCGTCGCGGCCAACGCCAACCTCGTCGTCCAGGGTATCCCGCCGATTCCCGCCAGCGTCGCCGAATCGGTCGCGCGCTACACCGATTTCCGCGGCCATCGTTTCGTCGACTGGCATCCCCAGCGTGCCGAGATGCTGGTGGCGCATCGCCGCGAGGGCGGCGACACGACGCAGATCTTTCGCCTCGCCGGTCCGCACAGCACGCCCGAACAGCTGACCGATTTCGCCGACCCGGTGCGCGTCGCCAGCTACGAGCCGAACCGCGGCGAGTACATCGTCTTCGAACGAAGCACCGGCGGCAACGAAGCGGCGCAGCTCTACCGACTCGATCTCGCGACCCGCAAGACGACCCTGCTGTCCGACGTCGACGAGCGAAACGAGTTCCAGGCGTGGCTCCATCGCTCCGGTCGGCTGCTCTGTCTCTCGTTGCCGCTCGACCGGACAGCGGTCGGACGAACGCGAACCGAGATCCAGCAGACGCTTTCGCTCATCGATCCTCTCGATCCGTCGTCGCGGCGTCGCGTCGCGGAGCTGCCCGGCGGCGGATGGGCGGTCGGCGGCGTCGCGTGGGACGACGGTCAGGTCGCGATGACGCGCTACCTGTCCGCGACCGAGTCGGAGATCTGGCTGCTCGACCTCGCGAGCGGGATGAGGAAGAAGGTGCTGCCGGCCTCCGGCGAGCCGCCGGCGGCGCACTTCGCGGCGATGTGGAAGCACGACGACTCGGGCTTTTTCTTCGTGAGCGATCGCGGCGGCGAGTTCCGCGAGCTGATGTTCCTGCGCATCGCAGACGGGCGCGTGACGCGGCTGACGCGCCACATCCCGTGGGACGTCGACGGTGTCTCGCTCGACGCGAGCGGTCGGCTTCTCGCGGCGCGCGTCAACGTCGACGGCAAGGCAGAGCTTCGTCTGTTCGACACCGAGCACTTCGACGAGCTGCCGACGCCGCGCCTGCAGGAAGGCAGCGTCCAGACGATCGCATTCCACCGCCAACGGGCGGAACTCGCGTTCACGCTGAGCGACAGCCAAAGCCCCGCCACGGTCTCGGTCATCGACGTTGCCCGGCCAGTCGCGCAGCACTGGACGACGCCGGCCGCGCCGCCCGGAATCGACCTGCAGTCGTTCGGCAGCCAACGGATCGTTCACTGGCCGAGCTTCGACGGCCGCCGGATCTCCGGAATCCTGAGCATGCCGCCGGCGCGCTTCAGCGGGCCGCGGCCGCTGCTCATCGCCATTCACGGCGGGCCCGAAGCCCAGGCGCGCGTCGGCTTTCTCGGCCGCCACAACTACTTTCTCGAGGAGCTCGGCGTCGCCATCCTCCGTCCCAACGTGCGCGGCTCGACCGGCTTCGGCAAGACCTTTCTCACGCTCGACAACGGCCGCAAACGCGAGGACTCGGTGCGCGACATCGGCGCGCTGCTCGACTGGGTCGCGCAGCAACCCGAGTTCGATTCGTCGCGCGTGCTCGTCGAAGGCGGAAGCTACGGCGGCTACATGAGCCTCGCGGTGGCGACGCACTACGCCGACCGGATCGCCGGCGCGATCGACGTCGTCGGGATCTCCAACTTCGTAACCTTCCTCGAGAACACCGAGAGCTACCGGCGCGACCTGCGGCGGGTCGAATACGGCGACGAGCGCGACCCGGCGATGCGCGAGTTCCTGCTGCGCATTTCGCCGCTCACCAGCGCAGACAGGATCACGAAGCCGCTCTTCGTCGTCCAGGGCAAGAACGACCCGCGGGTTCCCTACACCGAATCGGAGCAGATCGTCGCGCGCGTGCGGGCCAATGGAACTCCGGTGTGGTACCTGCGCGCGGAAAACGAGGGCCATGGCTTCGCCCGCAAGGAGAACGCCGACTTCGAGTTCTTCGCGACGGTGATGTTCATGCGCGCCACCTTGCTGCGGTAGGCGTCGCGCCGATGGCCACGAGCGACATCCTCGCCCTCGGCGAGGCGATGGTCGAGTTCAACCAGACCGGCGAAGCGGGCGGCCGGCTCTATCTCCAGGGGTTCGGCGGCGACACGTCGAACTTCGCCGTCGCGGCGGCGCGCCAGGGGGCACGCGTCGGCTATCTGTCGGCGCTCGGCGACGACGTCTACGGCGCGATGCTGCGCGCGATGTGGCGCGGCGAAGGGATCGACGACTCGGGCGTCGCGACCGACGCCGACGCATTCACGGCGATCTACTTCGTCACCCACGACGCCGCCGGCCACCACTTCCATTTCTTTCGCACCGGCTCGGCGGCGAGCCGGCTGACGTTCGCGCAGCTGCCGGCGGCGGCGTTCGCGCAGGCGCGCGTGCTCCATCTTTCCGGGATCTCGCTCGCGATCTCGCCGACTGCGCGCGAGACGTGCTTCGCCGCGATGCGCGCCGCCCGCGCCGCCGGCGCGATGGTCTCGTTCGACACCAACCACCGCGCGCGCCTGTGGCCGCTCGCGACCGCGCGCGCGGCGATCGACGGGGCGATCGCGCTCGCCGACGTCTGCCTGCCCGGCTACGACGACCTCGCGGCGCTCACCGGCCTCACGGAGCCGGAGGCGATGGTCGGGCACTGCCTCGACCGCGGCGCACGCATCGTCGCGCTGAAGCACGGTGCGAACGGCGCGTGGATCGGCGACGGCACGCGCGTCGTGCGGATCGCGCCGCACGCGTGCCGGCCGGTCGACGCGACCGGCGCCGGCGATGCGTTCGGCGGCGCGTTCGTCGCCCGCATCGTCGCCGGCGACGACCTCGAGACCGCCGGCCGCTACGCCGCGGTGACGGCGGCGCTCTCGACCGAAGGCTACGGCGCGGTCGAGCCGATTCCGCGCGCCGACCGCGTCCGCGCCGCGCTCGGCGAACGCGGCTAGCGCTGTTCGACCGTCGACTTCAGGTTGGCGAGCCCGCGCTCGAAGTCGCGGCCGATCATCCTGTCCATGTTCATGAACAGCCCCATCAGCTTCATCACGAACGTCGCCGGGCCGCGCATCGTCCACTGCACGTCGGTCGCATCGCCCTTGGGCACGAGCGCGAACTCGGTGACGTTGTGGCCTTCGAACGGCTTGATGAAATCGAGCTGGATGACGACCTTCGACGGCGGCGCGACGTCGCGGATCTCCATCCTGCCGGCACCGACCTTGCTCGAGCCTTCCCACGCGTAGACCGCGCCGGTGCCGCTCTCTGCGCCCGAGAGCGTGCGCTTCATTCCGGGGTCGAGCCTTTCCCAAGGCGACCAGCGCGGCCACTCGCGGAAGTCGGCGATCAGCGGATAGATCGCGCCCGCTGGCGCGCGCATCTCGGCGCTGCGCTGGACGGCGAAGCTGCCCGGGCGCATCGCCGCCAAGGCGAGGACGACGACGACGGCGATCACGACGACGATGGCGACGGTCAGCATGCGAACTCCTGTTCTTGTGGCGTGCGCTCGCGCTACGACGCCGACGGCCCCTGGAACGATCCGCTGCGGTAGGTCAGCACGAGCGTGTCTCGATGGCCGTAGCCCTCGAGCGGCTGGATCGGCGTGCTCTCGTGGATGACGCGCGCGTCGTCGAGGACGAGCGTCGTCCACGGCTCGAGCATCGTGAAGCGCTGGCCCGCGGGCCCGTCGGCGGCGAAGACGCGCGTCTCGCCGCCCTTGATGCCCTCGCGGCCGACGAGCACGACGGCGACGAGGTCGACGCCGTCGCGGTGCGCGCCTTCGGGAGTCGGCCGGCCGATGCCGTCGGTGGTGTCGATGCGGAACTGGTGCGCTTCGACGAACCACGGCTGCTCGCCGCGCAGCGACGACGCGAGCCGCGCGAACGCGACGACGATGCCCTGCCACGCCGGCGCCGCGAGGACCTTCGGCGAGATCGGCTCGAACCAGCGCTCGATGCCGCCGTGGAGCGCGTTGTATTCGACCGGCTGCCAGTGCGCGCGCTGGGCGACGAGCCGGACCTCGCCGCCGTCGACGACGAAGCTCGAATGGCGGCGACGGCGATAGCGGCCGCCGTCGCGCAGATGGGTGTCGGGCGGCAGGTCGTCCCACGACGGCCGCAGCGCGTCGAGCTCGGCGACGGTCGAGCCCGCGAAGCGCGCGAAGTCCGACGCTGCGAGCACCGCGTGGCCGGGGCCCGCGAGCGCTGCGGCAAGCGCCGCGA
>DASSRF010000074.1:0-8724 GCA_035701945.1 Caldimonas sp.
AAGCTCGCCGAGGAAGCTGTCGCGCTGCTCGGCCCTGCCCTTCGCGACGTCGAGCTGCGCGCGCCGTGGACGGCGACGGCGCCGCTTCCGGGCGGCGATCTGCGCAAGCACCTCGGCGAAGGCGCTCCGCCGCCGACCGCGGTCGAGGCGACGTTCGAGCGCTTCGTCGACTCGCTTCGCGAGCGCCATCCGCAGCTCGACCGTGCGCTCGTGCGCCGCCTCGCGCGCTGCTACGGCACCCGCGCGGTGCCGCTGCTCGCGAGCGGCCTCGGCACCGAGATCGCCCCCGGCGTCTTCGCCGGCGAGCTCGCCCACCTGCGCGAGCACGAGTGGGCCAGGAGCGGCGACGACGTGCTCTGGCGCCGCACCAAGCTCGGCCTGCACCTCGACGCCGCCGGCCGCGCGGCGGTGAGCGCGTGGATGACGATGCAGGAAGAGGCCGCCGGCGCGTTCAGCGACGAGCGCTAGCCTAGCGAACGAGCGGCGCGTCGGGCAGCTCGTTGACGTCGCCGTCGCCGGCTTGCCGGGCGAAGTGGCGCACCAGCAGCGCGTCGACCGCGTCGACCGCGCGCAGCAAGCCGCCCTCGAAGTCGCCGCCCTGGAACGCGCCCTGCATCGACGCCGCGATCCGCGCCCACTCGCCGGCGTCGACGCGGCGATCGAGGCCGCGGTCGGCGACGATCTCGATCGCGTGCTCGGCGAGCAGCAGGTAGATGAGGACGCCGTTGTTGCGCTCGGTGTCCCAGACGCCGAGCTTGCCGAAGAGCGCCACGGCGCGATCGCGCGGCGTCGCGGCGCGACGCAGGTACGAGAGCGGCAGGCCCGCCTCGACGACGACGCGGATCTCGCCGCTGTGCCGCTGCTCGCTCGCGGCGACGCGCGCTTCGATGCGCGCGAGCGCGTCCTTCGCCAGCACGCGGCGCGCATCGCGCTCGTCGTGCAGGCGATGTTTGAGGAGCCGCAGCGTCCAGTGCGCCATCACCACCGTCCTGACGCGCCGCCGCCGCCGAAGCTGCCGCCGCCGCCCGAGCTGAAGCCGCCGCCGCCGAAACCGCCGCCGCCGCCGAAGCCACCACCGCCGAAGCCGCCGGGGAAGATGACCGGGCCGCCGAAGCCGCCGCGCCGTCCGCCGCCTCCGCCGCCGAAGCCCGAAACGATCGCGTAGATCAGCGCGAACACGCCCGCCGCCGCCGCGACGAGCACGCTCGCGGTCAGCCACCACGCGATCGCGCCGAAGACGCCGCCGGTCGCGAGCGCGCCGAGCTTGCGGCCGAGGATGCCGCGCAGGATGCCGCCCGCGATCGGCACGACGAAGAACGCGAAGAGCGCGAGCTGCGTCCAGTCGAAGCCGCGGCGCTGGCGCGCCGGCGGCCGCGCCGCGGGCGGCGGCAGCTTCTCGCCGGAGACGAGCGCGCTGATGCGATCGACCGCCTGGTTCAGACCGCCCGCGAAGTCGCCGTTGCGAAACGCCGGGATGATCTGCTCGCCGATGATGCGGCCGGCGACGATGTCCGGCACGGCACCCTCCAGCGCCGACGCGACCTGGATGTTGACGTCGCGATCGTTCTTGGCGACGACGATGACGATGCCGTCGCCGACGTCCTTGCGGCCGATCTTCCACGTCGACGCGACGCGCTGCGCGAACGAGAAGATGTCCTCGGGCCGCGCCGTCGGAACGATGAGGATGACGAGCTGCGTGCCGCGCTCGCGCTCGAGCGCGGCGAGCTTGTCGGAGAGCGCCTTGGCCTGCTCGGTGGTGAGCGTGCCGGTCTGGTCGATGACGCGGCCGGTGAGGACCGGAACCGGAACGAGGTCCTCGCCCCAGGCGGCCCCGACGACGAGCGCGCCGAGGAGCGCGAGCGCGACCAGGAGAGCGCGCATCGGCGCCGCCGGCGCTTCAGCGCGACGCCGGCTTCTCGAAGCTCACCGCCGGCGGCACCGAGATCTGCTGCTCGTTGGCGACGGTGAAGCTCGGCTTGGTCTTGTAGCCGAAGATCATCGCGGTGAAGTTGGTCGGCACGCTGCGCACCTTGGTGTTGTACTCCTGCACCTTGGCGATGTACTCGTTGCGCGCAACGTTGATCCGGTTCTCGGTCCCTTCGAGCTGGACGCGCAGGTCCTGGAACGCCTGGTTCGCCTTCAGGTTCGGATACGCCTCGCTGACCGCGATCAGCCGGCTCAGCGCCGCGCTCAGCTCGCCCTGCGCCTGCTGGAACCTGTTGAACGCCGCCGGGTCGTTGACGAGCTCGGGGGTCGCCTGGATCGACGTCGCCTTGGCACGCGCCTCGATCACCTTGGTGAGCGTCTCCTGCTCGAAGTTCGCTTCGCCCTTGACGGTCGCGACGATGTTCGGAATCAGGTCGGCACGCCGCTGGTACTGGCTCAGCACCTTGGCCCACGCCGCGGTCACCTGCTCGTCGAGGCTCTGGAACTCGTTGTAGCCGCAGCCGGGCAGCGCGGCGATTCCGAGCGACGCGAGCAGCGCGAGAGCGAAGCGCCTGAGCGCGCGAACCTGAAGGAAGCGAAGCATCGTGGGCTCTCCTGTCTCCGGTGAAGCCCGACTATCCTAACCCGCGCATGCGGATTTGCCGGCGCTATCCTGAGGCCATGCCCCGCGCCACTTCCGTCGCCGCGTTCGCGAGCCACGGGCCCGAAACGCCGCTGCGTCCGCTGTTCCTCGACTCGCCGCACTCGGGGCACGACTTTCCCGACGACTTCGGCTCGATCCTCCCGGAGTTCGACCTGCGCGAAGGCGAGGACTGCTTCGTCGACGAGCTGGTCCTGCCTGCGACCGAGCGCGGCGTCGCCCTGGTCGCGGCGTGCGCGCCGCGCACCTACATCGACGTCAACCGCCACGCCGCCGACATCGACCTCGAGCTGATCGAAGGCGGCCGCTGGCCGGGCGAGGTCGTCGCGAGCGGCAAGGCACGGCTCGGCAAGGCGCTCGTCTGGCGAACGCTCGACGACGGCCGCGCGATCTACCGCCGCAAGCTCGCCGTCGACGAGGTGCAGCGACGGATCGAGCGCTTCCACCGGCCGTACCACGCCGCGGTCCGCGAGCGCATCGCGGCGACGCACGCGCGCTTCGGCGCCACCTGGCACATCAACTGCCATTCGATGAACGCCGTCGGCGGCGCGCAAGCCGAAGGCGGCGCCGGTCGCGCGCGTGCCGACTTCGTTCTCGGCGACCGCGACGGCACGACCTGCGACGCCGCGTTCACCGAGCTCGTCCGCAGCACGCTCGCGGCGATGGGCTACGACGTTCGCGTCAACGATCCGTACAAGGGCGTCGAGCTCGTTCGCGCCTATTCGAACCCGGCGGAGGGTCGCATGAGCCTGCAACTCGAGATCAACAAGCGCCTGTACATGGACGAAGCGACGCGCAACAAGAACGCGGGCTTCGAGAAGCTCCAACGGCAGCTGCTCGAGCTCTTCGACGTCGTCCTCGACTACACGAAGAGCGTCGTCGGCGCGCGGGCGGGCGCGCAGTGAACGCGGCGACGCACGCGCGCGCGCGCGCCACCGGCGCGGCGGGCAAGGCGGTGCCGATGGCCAAGGCAGGCGCGACGGGCAAGGCGGCGACGCCCGGCGCGGCGCTGCCGCAGCGCGTCCAGCTCAAGCGCAGCGCGGGCTGGAAGATGCCGGCCAACACCGTCAAGGTCGACCGCACGACGCGTTGGGGCAATCCGTTCACGATCGCCGAGTGCGGCAGTGCAGCGATCGCGGTCGCGCAGCACGGCCGCTGGATGCGCGGCGAGATCGGCGCGCCGGGCGGCGTCGAGCCGCCGACGCGCGACGCGCTGCGCAGCGCGCTCGCCGGCAGGAACCTCGCGTGCTGGTGCGCCCTCAACGGGCCCTGCCACGCCGACCTGCTGCTCGCACTCGCCAACAAGCGCTAGCCGGCCCGCGAGCGCGTTCGCGTGCCGCGCTAGGGCGCGCTCTCGACCGTCGGCAGCGAGAGCGTCGCGATCGCGCCTCCCGCAGGGTGATTCTTCAGCGTCGCGCGGCCACGGTGCAGCTCGGCGATCTCCTTGACGAACGAGAGGCCGAGGCCGGTGCTGCGCTTGGCCGTCGCCGGTCGCGCGAGCGAATAGAACTTCTCGAACACCCGCCCGGCCGCGAACTCCGGGATGCCGGGCCCCTGGTCGCGAACGACGAGGTCGGCGCTGCGCGCGTGGCGAACGACGTCGATCGCGATGCGCCCGCCCGCGGGCGAGAAGTCGATCGCGTTGTCGACGAGGTTGGCGAGCGCGCGCTGCAGCAGGAACGCGTCGCCTTCGACGGTCGCGTCGGTGTCGCCCGCGACGACTTCGACGGTCACGCCGCGCGCGAGCGCCGCCGGAGCGGCGCTCGCCGCGACCTCGGCAACGACCGCACGCAGCGCGACCGGCTCGGGATGGTCGAGGCGCTTTCTCGACTCGAGCGCGGTCAGCTCCATCATCCGGTCGACGAGCTCCTGGATGCGCTGCGTCTCGCGCGCGATGTTGGCGACGAAGCGCGCGCGGTCGGCGTCGGCCATCGGCTCCTGCAGCAGCTCGGCGGCGCCGCGGATCGCCGACAGCGGGCCCTTCACCTCGTGCGTCATCGTCTGCACGTAGTCGGCGACGTAGTTGCGGCCGGCGAGCGCGTCGCGCATCTCGTCGTAGGCGGCGCCGAACGCGCCGAGCGCGCGCCGGCCGAGGCGCGGCAGGCTGAACGAACGCTGCGCCCGCACGTACTGGACGTAATCGGTGATGACGCCGAACGGCCGCACCAGCCAGACCGAGAGGATGACGACGAGGAGGAGGACGGCGACGACCGAGGTCGCGCCGAGCTGGAGCGTCTTGCGCCGCGCCGCCTCGACGAACTGACCGAAGCTCTGCACCGGCCTGCCGACGCTGACCGCGCCGAGGATCTCGCCGCCGACGCCTCCCGCGGTCCTGTCGTAGATGGGCGCGGCGACGTACATCACCGACGTCCGCGGGTCGCCCTCGACGTCGGCAGTCGTGCGCGCGCCGTAGCGGCCGCGCAGCGCCAGGTAGACGTCGTGCCAGCGCGAGTGGTCGGCGCCGAGCTGCGACGGCGGCGCCGACGTCGCGGCCGCCGCGGCGACCGCGCCCGGCAGCGTGAGCGAATCGAAGACGACCGTGCCCTGGCGGTCGACGACCGTCATCCGCAGCTCCACGCGCGTCTTCTCGACGCCGTAGATGTCGGCGACGAAGCGGCGCGCGTAGACGGCGCGAAAGAGCGGGGCCAACGCGTCGACGTGCAGCGTGCCGTCCGGCGAGGCGTTCTCGACCAGCGAGGCCATCAGCTGCGCCGTCTCGACGAGCGAGTCCTCGGCCGACTCGCGGTAGCGCGGGTCGATGTCGCCGAGCTGGCGATACATGAGGAACGCGACGCCGAGCGCGTACGCGACCAGGATGCCGATGAAGATCCGGGTGCGCTTGGTCATCGCACGCCGGTCAGCTGGCGCGCGCGATGCCGCGCGCCGCGTGAATCACTCGGCAAGGAAGGAGGTGGTGCGGCTCTTCATCGACACCCTCCTCTCAAGGCGGACTCGGCGGCATGTCCTCGGCGAGCGCATAGCCGCTGCCGCGCAGCGTGCGGATCGGGTCGATGCCCGGTGCGACCGTCTTCATCTTGGCGCGCAGCGTCTTGACGTGGGCGTCGACGGTGCGGTCCATGCTGTCGCTGTCGTCGCCCCAGACGCGGTCGAGCAGCGCCTCGCGCGTGAAGACGTGGCCCGGACGCGCGGCGAGCGTCTTCAGCAGGCCGTACTCGTAGCGCGACAGCTCGAGCGCGCGACCGTAGTAGCGCACCTGCATCCGGCCTTCGTCGACGACGACGGGGCCGCTCGCGATCGTTGCCGCTTCGGCGCCTTCGGCAGGCGCGGCAGCGGCCTTGCCGGCGCGGCGCAGGATCCCGCGCACGCGCGCGACGAGCTCGCGCGGCGAGAACGGCTTGGCGACGTAGTCGTCGGCGCCGAGCTCGAGGCCGACGACGCGGTCGATCTCGTCGCTGCGCGCGGTCAGGAAGACGACCGGGACGTCGCTCGTCTCGCGCAGGCGGCGGAACACCTCGAAGCCGCTGACGTCGGGCAGGCCGACGTCGAGGACGACGAGCGCCGGCGGCGCGGCGCGCGCCGCCGCGACGGCCTCCTCGCCGGTCGCGCACCAGTGCGGCTCGAAGCCCTCGGTGCGCAGCGCGTACTGCAGCGTGTCGGCGATGCCGGGCTCGTCTTCGACGATGAGGATGCGCGGCTTCATTCCCGGATCATTCGACCGGAAGGAAGCCTTCGATCGAGAGGTAGCGCTCGCCGGTGTCGTAGTTGAAGCCGAGCACGGTCGCGCCGGCGGCGATCTCGGGGAGCTTCTGCGCGATCGCCGCGAGCGTCGCGCCCGACGAGATGCCGACGAGGAGCCCCTCTTCGCGCGCCGAGCGGCGCGCCATCTCGCGCGCCGCTTCGGCGTCGACCTGGATGACGCCGTCGAGCAGGTCGACGTGGAGGTTCGTCGGGATGAAGCCGGCGCCGATCCCCTGGATCGTGTGCGGCCCCGGCTGCCCGCCGCCGATGACCGGCGACGCGGCCGGCTCGACGGCGTAGACCTTGAGCTTCGGCCAGAGCTTCTTCAGCGCCTGCGCGCAGCCGGTGATGTGGCCGCCGGTGCCGACGCCGGTGATCAGCGCGTCGACCCCGCTCGGGAAATCGGCAGCGATCTCGCGCGCGGTCGTGCGGACGTGGACGTCGATGTTGGCGGGGTTGTCGAACTGCTGCGGCATCCACGCGCCCGGGGTCGAGGCGACGATCTCCTGCGCCTTGGCGATCGACCCGTTCATGCCCTTCTCGCGCGGCGTCAGCACGAACGTCGCGCCGTACGCGAGCATCAGGCGGCGCCGCTCGACGCTCATGCTGTCGGGCATGACGAGAACGAGCTTGTAGCCCTTCACCGCGGCGACCATCGCGAGGCCGACGCCGGTGTTGCCCGACGTCGGCTCGACGATCGTCGCGCCCGGCCGCAGCGCCCCCGATGCCTCCGCGGCCTCGACCATCGAGACCGCGATGCGGTCCTTGATCGAGCCGCCCGGGTTGGCGCGCTCGCTCTTGATGTAGACGCTGTGGCTCGAGCCGAACAGCCGGTTGATGCGGATGTGCGGCGTGTTGCCGACCGTGTGCAAGACGTCGTTGGCGAGCATGGGGCGGCGGGAATGGTCGGCGCGATTATGGTCCGGCGGCGGCGACAATCGCGCGATGCCAGCGCCGCTCGCCAACGACACGTTCCTGCGCGCCTGCCTGTCGGAGCCGACGCCGTACACGCCGGTCTGGCTGATGCGCCAGGCCGGCCGCTACCTGCCCGAGTACCGCGCGACGCGCGCCCGCGCCGGCAGCTTCATGGGCCTCGCGACGAGCCCCGACCTCGCGACCGAAGTGACGCTGCAGCCGCTCGATCGCTTCGCGCTCGACGCCGCGATCCTGTTCAGCGACATCCTCACCGTCCCCGATGCGATGGGGCTCGGCCTGTCGTTCGCCGAAGGCGAAGGGCCGCGCTTCGCTTCGCCGCTGCGCGACGAGGCCGCGGTCGCGCGGCTCGCGGTTCCCGATCTCGCCAGACTTCGCTACGTGTTCGACGCGGTCGCGAGCATCCGGCGCGCGCTCGCCGGACGCGTGCCGCTGATCGGCTTCGCCGGCAGTCCGTGGACGCTCGCGTGCTACATGGTCGAAGGCCAGGGCTCCGACGATTACCGCGTCGTCAAGACGATGCTCTACGACCGGCCCGACCTGCTGCACCGCATCCTCGACGTCAACGCCGACGCCGTCGCGGCGTACCTCAACGCGCAGATCGACGCCGGCGCGCAGGCGGTGATGGTGTTCGACAGCTGGGGCGGCGTCCTCGCCGACGGCGCGTACCAGACGTTCAGCCTCGCCTACACGCGCAAGGTGCTCGGCCTCGTCAAGCGCGACGCCGACGGCCGCCGCGTGCCGCACATCGTCTTCACCAAGGGCGGCGGTCCATGGCTCGAGGCGATCGCCGCGAGCGGCGCCGACGTCGTCGGCGTCGACTGGACGGTCGACCTCGGCCAGGCGCGAAAGCGCGTCGGTGCGAACGTCGCGCTGCAGGGCAACCTCGATCCGGCGGTGCTCTTCGCCGCGCCCGACGCGGTCCGAGCCGAGGTGCGGCGTGTGCTGGCGAGCTTCGGCGCGTTCGCGCGCGACGGCGTCCGCAACGGCCACGTCTTCAACCTCGGCCACGGCATCAGCCAGCACGTCGAGCCCGAGCACGTCACTGCGCTCGTCGACGAGGTGCATCGGGCGTCGCCGCCCTTGCACGGTGCTCGCGCGTGAACCAGTTCACGGATCGCAGCGGCGTGACGAAGTACGCGTGAGTGAGCACTCAGGGCTTGACTTATCCCCACGATTTGATCCTGTCACGAAACGCGTCGCGAGTGTTGCAACGCGTCATGATCAAAACCGTCGAATACGCTAAGTCGTTGATTTCACAGGGGCGCGCGGATTGCTCCGAAAGCGTGCACCGTGTCCGGAATCGAGACAGGACAAGCGTTTGGGGCGCGCGAGGCTCGCTTGCCCACAAAGTTTTCCACAGACACGGTGGAGAAAATCAAAAGAGTTCTCGAATCAAGTACTTAGCCGGCGAACCTGAACGCCGGCTGAAGTGCATTCGGAGCCGCCACACTGTCGACCGCACCGATGCCTGAATGCGTCGTTCCGGTGCTCGTCGACGCTCC
>DASSRF010000075.1:0-4311 GCA_035701945.1 Caldimonas sp.
GCCGACGCGCGCTGGGCGAACGTCCTCGACTTCGTCGACTGGATCGCGCGCCGCTGCGGCGGCATCGGCAGCGCCGCCACTGGCGACGAGGAAGAGGCGACGAGCGTCCTCGCCGTCGCGCAGACGATCTCGGTGATCGTCAGCCTCGCCGAGCGCGGCGACGAGCAGAACGTCGTCACGCTGTCGACGCTGCACGCCGCCAAGGGCCTCGAATGGCCGCACGTCCTCCTCGCGAGCGTCAACGAGGGGCTGCTGCCGTTCGCCTCCGAGGACGAGCTCGAGCAGATGACGGCGGCTCGCCTCGAGGAAGAGCGCCGCCTGATGTACGTCGGCATCACCCGCGCGCGCGCGACGCTCGCGGTCAGCACGCTGCGCCGAAGGAAGCGCGGCCGGCAATCGCACGCCGCGCTGCCGAGCCGCTTCGTCGCCGAGATGAAGCTGCACGAGACGCAGGCAGTCGCGGATCCGCGGGCGAAGCTGATGGCGCTCAGGGCTGCGGCGGCGGAACGCGTGCGCGCCGGCGCGAAGGAGGCGGCGGGCTAGGGTGCGGCGAGCATCCGACGGCGCGCAACCGTGGGGCGCTACATCCCCTTGAACAGCCCCGCGTAGCTCCGGCTCACCTCGAGCTTCTCCGGATGCCCGCGCACCGCGACCAGCTGCCGCCCGCGCAGGTCGCGCGTGACGCCCGCGATCGCGCGCGTGTTGACGAGCGTCGAGCGGTGGATCTGCCAGAACATGTCGGCGTCGAGCTCCTCGACGAGCTCCTTGATCGGCTTTCGGATGAGCGCTTCGAGCGTCGCCGTCTGCACGCGCGTGTACTTCTCGTCGGAGATGAAGAAGAGGACGTCCTCGACCGGGATCATCTGGATGCTCTGCCCGACGGTGGCCTGGATCCAGCGCAGCCTCGACGGCGCGTTCGGCTGCATCTTGGCGGCGAGTTTCTGCAGCAGCTGCTGCATGCCGCTGGCGTCGGGCGCGTCGTCGGCGCCGCGATCGGCGAGCCGCTTCTTCAGCCGATCGACGGTGACCTGCAGCCGCTCGCGCTCGGCGGGCTTGAGCACGTAGTCGACGACCCCCTGCTCGAACGCCTCGATCGCGTACTGGTCGTAGGCGGTGATGAAGACGATCTCGGGGCCGTGCCACCGCGGCGACGCCGCCGCTCCAACGGCGTCCCCTTCGGTGCCGGGCTCGTCGGTCGGCAGCTGCGCGATCGCGCGCGCGGCCTCGATCCCGGTCATCCCCGGCATGCGGATGTCGAGGAAGACGATGTCGGGACGATGCTCCTCGGTGAGCGCGACCGCCTCGGCGCCGTTCTTCGCCTCGGCGACGATCTCGAGCTCGGGCCAGACTTCGGCCAGGCGCGCCCGCAGCTGCTCGCGCAGCAGCCGCTCGTCGTCTGCGAGGAGCGCGGTCGTCATGCCGCCGTCGTCGTCGCGACCGCGCGCGGCCCGCGGACGGCGCGCCACACCAGCCAGCCGATCAGGAGGAACGGCGACGCGACGAGCGCGAGGGCGGCGACCGCGGCGAGGATGCCGAGGCCGATCCCGATCGCGCCGGCGGCGAGCCCGAGCACCGCGGCGAGCGCGCCGATCGCGAGCGCCAGCAGCGACGCCAGGACGGCGGCGACGAACGCGAGCGCCAGCTCGCCGCCGCTCAGGTTGGCGAGCGAGAAGGTCTCGCCGTCGATCGAGATCGTCGTGCCGTCGAGCGGCAGCGCGAGCCAGAGCGCCGCGATCGTCGCGCCGAGGATCAGGGCGACGACGAGCGTCATCCAGCCGAGGATCGACCACACGCGCTTCATGCCTTCGCTCCTTCGCGCACCTGCGCCTGGTAGGGGACCGTCAGGGTGACGACGGTGCCGCTCGGCTCATTGTCGGCGACGACCATCGACGCGCGCTCGCCGTAGAGCAGCTTCAGCCGCTCGCGGATGTTGGCGAGCCCGACGCCGGTCCCCGCGGTGTCGGCGAGGCCGAAGCCGAGGCCGGTGTCGGCGACCGTGACCTGCAGCCGACCGTCGACGATCTCGGCGGCGACGCGCAGCGTTCCGCCGTCGGCCTTCGGCTCGAGCCCGTGCTTGATCGCGTTCTCGACCAGCGACTGGATCATCATCGGCGGGAACTCCGCCGAGAGCAGCCCGTTCGGGACGTCGACGCTCGCCTGCAGCCGGTCCTCCATGCGCACCTTGAGGATCTCGAGGTACGGACGGATCACCGCGATCTCGCGGCCGAGCGTCTGCGCCGCCGGGTTCGACTCGCGCATCGACGGCATCGAGGCGCGCAGCAACGCGATCAGGTTTCGCTGCATCTGGCTCGCGCGCGGCGGATCGGTCTCGATCAGGTGGTCGATCGACGCCAGCGTGTTGAAGAGGAAGTGCGGCTCGACCTGCGCCTGCATCGCCGCCATCCGCGCCTCGACGACCTGGCGCTTGAGCTGCTCGGATTCGGCGGTCTCGGTCGCCGCCGCGGCCTTGACCTCGGCGAGCTTCTGGCCCTTGTACGTGATCTTCAGGATCGCCGACGCGATGATCACGAGCCACGCGAGCTGCGACAGGAAGTCGCCGAAGCGGCGCTCGCGGATGCGCCGGATGCTGCGCTCGACCACGGCGTCGGCGCGCTCTTCGGCGGCCTCCGCCGCGGCCTCGGCGGCTTCCTTCGCCGCGTCGGCGGCCTTCTCCTGCGATTCGCGGATCGCGTCGACGACCGCGGCGCGCGCTTCCTCGACGGCTTGTCGCACCTCGTCGCTGTCGGCGCCCGGCGGCAGCTTGATCTCGACGCTGCCGTCGAGGATCGACGACGGCAGCGACGCCGCCGACGCCGCTGCCGATGCCGCCGATGCGGCCGCCGGCGCCGACGACGGCACGCTGCGCGGCGTGATGCGGACGCCCTCGCGGTCGATCGAGATGACGACGTCGCGCCCCTGCGAGTTCTTCTTCTCGATCCGCACCGCGGGCTCGCGTTCGCGAGACCCGCGCGGCGGCATCGGCGGCGTCGGCGGCCCCGGCGGGTGAACGACCATGTCGGGCATGTCGTGGCCGACGCTGCCGATCGTGTAGCTGAACGGCGGCAGCTTCTGCAGGATCGCGACCGCGATCAGCAGCAGGATCGAGAGCAACACGAAGCGCGTCCACGAGATCGAGACGAGCCAGTTGCCGTACTGGTGGAAGAGGCGCACCAGGGTCGCGGTGATCGGGTGGCGCGGCGGCCGCGGCGCCGCGGACGGCGGCAGCGGAGGCACGGGCGGCGGCGGTGCCGGCGGCGTCGGCGGCGCGGGTGGCGTCTCTGGCGTCGGGGCGTTCATGTCGGATCGGAACGGCGGGCGTGCTGCGGAGGCTGCACTGTAGGCGGCGGCACGCGGCGAAGCGACCGCGCTGCGACGAAGCGCAGCGGCGCGGGAACAGGGTGCAGCGGCGCGGGACGGGCCGCTCGGCCGCGCCCCGCGCGCGGGCTCAGCGCGGACCCGGAGCCGGGTGATCCGCCGCCATCGGCAGCGTCGTGTCCTCGAGCGGCTGGGTGTCGGGCCCGAGGTCGCCGAAGCGGCCGTCCTGCGCCGACATCGCGAGCGGGCCGGCGCGCCAGTCGGCCATCAGCGCGTCCCACTTCGGCCGCACCGCGGTCAGGTGGCGCGCCTTGACGTGGCCGTAGCCGCGGATCCCTTCCGGGATGCGCGCGATCTCGACCGCGAGGCCGAGGTTGGCCGGGCCGAGGCCGCGCAGCACCTCCTCGATCGACGCCCGGTATTCGTCGACGAGCTCGCGCTCGACACGGCGCTCCTCGGTCCGGCCGAAGGGGTCGAATGGCGTTCCGCGCAGGAACTTCAGCCGTCCGAGGACGCGAAACGCGCTCAGCATCCACGGCCCGTAGCGCTGCTTCTGCAGCTCGCCGCGCGCGTTCTTGCTCGCCAGCAGCGGCGGCGCGAGGTGGTACGCGAGCTTGTAGTCCTTGCCGAGCTCGCCTTCGAACTGGCCTGCGACCTTGGCGAGGAACTTCGGGTCGGCGTGCAGCCGGGCGACCTCGTACTCGTCCTTGTACGCCATCAGCTTGAAGAGCGATCGCGCGACCGCTTCGGTGAGACGCGTGCTCGGTCGCGCCGCCTCGGGCCGCGTCGCCGTGCGCGAGAAGACGAGCTCGGCCTCCTTCGCGCGCACCGTGTCGACGAACGCCTGGTAGCGTGCCACGGCTTCAGTGAGCTTCGTACTGGCAAGCGGCGCCTCGGCGGTGCGCACCTTGTCGATGAAGGCGCGGTACTGCGAAGCGTAGGCCGCGTTCTGGTAGTTCGTGAGGAACTCCACCCGCTTGGCCACCATCTCGTCGA
>DASSRF010000076.1:0-3455 GCA_035701945.1 Caldimonas sp.
CGCCGTCGCGCGCGTCGACTGGCTCGACCGCCTCGACCAGGTGCGCACGCCGACGCTCGTCATCGCCGGCGCGCGCGATGTCGGCGCGACTCCGGAGATGGCGCGCGCGATCGCCGAGCGGATCGCCGGCGCCGAGCTGCGCGTCTTCGCCGACGCGTCGCACCTGAGCGTGGTCGAGGTCGGCGGCGAATTCCACGCCGCGGTATCGTCGTTCCTCGCCTCGCTGCCCGCCGCATCGTCATGAGCAAAGCATTCGCCTCGCAGGCCGACCTCGCCGACAAGAAGGTCACGTTCACGAAGCTCTCCGAGAACGCCTACGCGTACACCGCCGAGGGCGATCCGAACACCGGCGTCGTCGTCGGCGACGAGTGCGCGATGGTGATCGACACGCAGGCGACGCCGGTGATGGCCGCCGACGTCATCCGCCACATCCGCACCGTCACCGACAAGCCGATCAAGTACGTCGTGATGAGCCACTACCACGCGGTGCGCGTCCTCGGCGCGAGCGCGTACGGCGCCAGCGAGATCATCGCCAGCGAGGACACGCGCGACCTCATCGTCGAGCGCGGCGCGCAGGACATGAAGAGCGAGATCGAGCGCTTCCCGCGGCTGTTTCGCGCCGTCGAGACGATCCCCGGCCTGACCTGGCCGACGATCACGTTCAAGGGCGAGATGACCGTCTGGCTCGGCAAGCTCGAGGTGAAGCTGATGCAGCTCGGCCGCGGCCACACCAAGGGCGACACCGTCGCCTGGCTGCCGCAGCAGAAGATCCTCTTCTCGGGCGACCTCGTCGAGTACGGCGCGACGGCGTACGCCGGCGACGCGTACTTCCGCGACTGGCCGGCGACGCTCGACCGCGTCGAGGCGCTCGGCGCGACGGCGATCGTCCCCGGCCGCGGCGCGGCGCTGACCGACGCAGCGATGTGCCGCGAAGGCATCGCGACGACGCGCGCGTTCATCCGCGAGCTGCTCGCGTGCGTCGAGCGCGGCGTCGCGCAGGGCCACGACCTGAAGCGCGTCTACGCCGACACCGACGCGACGCTCAGGCCCAAATACGGCCAGCAGGTGATCTACGAGCACTGCATGCCGTTCGACGTCTCGCGCGCGTTCGACGAGGCGACCGGCCACGTCGACCCGCGCGTCTGGACCGCCGAGCGAGACAAGGAGATGTGGACGGCGATCGCATGAGCTCGCTCATCGATGCCCAGGCGCGGTTCGGCAGCGGCCGCGCAGTCGCGCGCGTCGAGGACGCCGCGCTCCTCACCGGCAGCGGCCGCTTCGTCGACAACGCGCCCGAGCCGAACCAGGCCGTGATCGCGTTCCAGCGCTCGCCGCACGCGCACGCGACGATCGTCGCGATCGACGCCAACGCGGCGCGCGCGATGCCCGGCGTCCTCGGCGTCTACACCGGCGCCGAGCTCGTCGCGGCCGGCGTCAAGGCGCTGCCGACGTCGCCCGACTTTCGGCGCGCCGACGGCTCGAAGGCGGCGAGCCCGCCGCGGCGCGCGCTCGCGCACGAGCGCGTCCGCTACGTCGGCGAGCCGGTCGTCGCGGTCGTCGCCGAGACGCGAGAAGCGGCGCGCGATGCGATCGACGCGGTGACCGTCGAGTACGACGAGCTGCCGGCGGTCACCGACGTCGAGCAGGCGACCGCCGCCGGCGCGCCCGCGCTCGTCGACACCGCGCCCGACAACATCGCTGCCGAGATCCGCCACGGCGACGCCGCGGCGGCCGACGCGGCGTTCGCTCGCGCCGCGGTCAAGGTCGCGCTCGACATCGTCAACCAGCGCGTCGCGCCGGTCGCGCTCGAGCCGCGCAGCGTCGTCGCGTCGTTCGACGCTGCGACGAAGGCGTTCACGGTGCGCATCAGCAACCAGATGCCGACCGCGGTCGCCGCCGCGCTCGCAGGAACGCTGCCCGACGTCACCCAGCAGCAGGTGCGCGTCGTCGTCGGCGACGTCGGCGGCGGCTTCGGCATGAAGACGGGCGCCTACCCGGAGGACATCGTCGTCGCGTTCGCCGCGCGCGCGCTGGGGCGGCCGGTGCACTGGCAATCGGACCGCAGCGAGGAGTTCCTGTCGGCGTCGCACGGCCGCGACCTCACGAGCCGCGCCGAGCTCGCGCTGGATGCGAACGGCAAGGCGCTCGCGCTGCGCGTACGCTCGCGCGCCAATGTCGGCGCGTACCCGACTCCGGCGGGAATCGCGATCCAGCTGATGATCGGCCCGTGGGTGTCGACGAGCATCTACGACATCGCGACGATCGACTTCCACCTGCAGGCGGTGCTGACCAACACGACGCCGACCGGCCCGTACCGCGGCGCCGGCCGGCCCGAGGCGGTCTACACGATCGAGCGGCTGTTCGACGCCGCCGCGCGCGAGACGAAGCGCGATCCCGCCGAGCTGCGGCGCATCAACATGATCCGCAGCGAGCAGATGCCGTACACGAACGCGATGAAGCAGACCTACGACTGCGGCGCGTTCGAGAAGATCCTCGACCAGGGGCTCGCTCTCGCCGACTGGACCGGCTACGAGAATCGGCGCGAGGAGTCGAAGCGGCGCGGCCTGCTGCGCGGCCGCGGCATCGCGACCTTCCTCGAGTGGACCGGCGGCAACGCGTTCGAGGAGAAGGTCAGCGTCGACGTCACCGGCGACGGCGTCATCGAGATCTTCTCGGCGACGCAGGCGATGGGGCAGGGCATCGCGACGAGCTACGCGCAGCTCGCGGTCGACGTCTTCGGCGTTCCGATCGAGAAGATCCGCGTCGTCCAGGGCGACACGGCGCGCGGCAACGGCTTCGGCAGCGCCGGCTCGCGTTCGCTCTTCACCGGCGGCTCCGCCGTGCAGGTCGCGTCCGAGCGCACGGTCGAGCACGCGAAGACGCTCGCCGGCGAAGCGCTCGAGGCCGCGGCGCACGACATCGAGTACCGCGGCGGTCGCTTCGCGGTCGTCGGCACCGACGTCGGCATCGACCTGTTCGCGCTCGCGGCGCGCCAGCCCGAGCGCCGCATCCACCTCGACGCAGCGACGACGGTCGGCGGCGCGACGTGGCCGAACGCGTGCCACGTCTGCGAGGTCGAGGTCGATCCCGAGACCGGCGACGTCAAGGTCGTCGCGTACGCGTCGGTCAACGACATCGGCCGCGTCGTCAGCCCGACGATCGCGCGCGGGCAGGTCGAGGGCGGCGCCGTCCAGGGCATCGGCCAGGCGCTCGGCGAGCAGGTCGTCTACGACCGCGACAGCCACCAGCTCGTCACCGGCAGCTTCATGGACTACGCGGTGCCGCGCGCCGACTTCGCGACCGCGCTCTTTCGCACCGAGTTCGACACCTCGGTGCCGACCGCGCTCAATCCGCTCGGCGTCAAGGGCGTCGGCGAGCTCGGCACGATCGGCGCGACGCCCGCGACGGTCAACGCGGTCGTCGATGCCCTCGACCGCGCCGGGCTCGGGCGCGAC
>DASSRF010000077.1:0-3832 GCA_035701945.1 Caldimonas sp.
GGCGAGGCCGACGCGCCAGGCGCCGGCGGCGCGGCCGGCCGGTTCTGGCGCAACGACCGCTGCTGCGGCGGCGCCGGCGATCGTCGCGGCGACGCCGCTCGAGCGCCAGGCACGCTGCACCGAGATCCTGCAGAAGGCGTCGCTCGAGAAGATCACGCCGGCCGAGACCGACTTCTTCAAGCGCGAATGCAAGTGACCCGGCTGCTCGTTCGCGTTATCGCGCTCGTGCGCGGCACAGCGCTCGTCGTCGCGGCGGCGCTCGCGCTGGCGGCGTGCACGTCGTCGGATCCGCAGACGTTCGAGAAGGCGGCATCCGACGCGACCGACCGCCTCGTCGCGCAGACCGGCAAGCTGCCGGCGTTCCTCGCCAAGATCGAGTCGACGCTGACCAAGCCCGACCCGAAGCTGCCGCGGCGAACCGTGATCATCGATCCGATGATCGACACGGTCACCGGCCAGCAGACCGAGGCGACGATGCTGTTCGAGCGCCGCGTCGTCCAGCGGATGTCGAGCCTGTACCCGCAGTTCGAGTTCCTGAAGTTCCAGGCCACCAACCTGGCGCGCGCGCAGTACCTGCTGACCGGAACGATCGCGCGGGTGCCGACCGCGCCGCTCGGCAAGCCGACGATCCGCCTCAACCTCGCGCTCACCGAGCTTCGCAGCGGCGTCGTCGTCGCCCAGGCGTGGTCGCTCGCACGCGAGGACAACCTCGACCAGACGCCGACGCGCTACTACCGCGACGTCCCGGTGCTCATCAAGGACAAGGTCGTCGAGGGCTACGCCAGCACCACCACGACGACCCCCGGCCAGCGCGCCGATGCCTACTACCTCGAGCGGATCGGCGCCGCGAGCGTGATCAGCGAGGCGACGACGCTGTACAACGCCGAGAAGTACCAGGACGCGCTCGGCCAGTACCGCAACGCGCTGACGTCGCCGCTCGGCGAGCAGCTGCGCGCCGAGAGCGGCATCTATCTTTCGAGCATGCGCCTGGGCAACACCGCCGAAGCCGAGGCGGCGTTCGGCCGCATCGTCGCGCTCGGCATCGCCTACAACGAGCTCGGCGTCAAGTTCCTCTTCAACCCGGGCAGCACCGACTTCTGGTCCGACCCGAAGATCAGCGGCGCGTACGGCATGTGGCTGCGCCAGATCGCGCGCGAAGCGATGGCGGCCAAGAGCTGCATCGCGATCGTCGGCCACACGAGCCGCAGCGGCCCCGGCCCGATCAACGACGCGCTGTCGCTGAAGCGCGCCCAGTTCGTCCGCCAGCGGCTCGCCGCCGAGGCGCCCGAGCTCGCCGGTCGCACGCGCGCCGAGGGCATGGGCTTTCGCCAGAACATCGTCGGCAGCGGCAGCGACGACAGCTTCGACGTCCTCGACCGGCGCGTCGAGTTCAAGATCGTTCCCTGCGCGTGAGCGCGGCAGCGGCGAAGCGCGGCAGCCGCCGTGCACGCACGCATCGCTACCACGTCTACGTCGTCGAGCTCTCGGACCGGGTCTGGAACGTCGCCGCGTTCCGTCGCGCCAACCCCGACTACCGGCACGGCAAGCCCTTCGTCTACGTCGGCATGACGGGCCTCGACCCCGACCTGCGCTTCGACCGCCACATGCACGGCATCCAGGCGAACCGGTTCGTGCACGAGTACGGCGTGCGCCTGCTGCCGGCGCTCTACGAGGTCTACAACCCGATGCCGTACGCGGCGGCGCGCGAGATGGAGGTCGAGCTCGCGATCGGCCTGCGCGAGGCCGGCTACGGCGTCTGGCAGGCCTGAGCGGCGGCGGCGCCGTCGCGCCGCGCGAGCAGCGACTCGAGCGTCTGCGAGCGGATGCCGTAGAAGCTCTTCAGCTCGCCGAGCTCGGCGCGGGCGCGCGCGTGGTCGCCCGCCGCCGCGTCGCGCCGCCGCGCCAGGATCATCTTGTTCTTGCTCGTGTGCTCGAGCGAGACGAACTCGAAGACGCGCGCGTGGTAGCCGCACGTCTCGAGCAGCAGCGCGCGCATGCTGTCGGTGACCATCTCGGCCTCCTGGCCGAGGTGGACGCCGTGGCGAAGCAGCCCCGAGAGCGCGCGCGGGCGTGCGATCTGCGGCCGCAGCTCCTTGTGGCAGCACGGTGCGCAGACGAGGATCGACGCGCCGGCGCGGATGCCGAGCTCGATCGCGTGGTCGGTCGCGGTGTCGCACGCGTGCAGCGCGATCACCACGTCGGCCTCGCCCGGCGCGACGCTGCGCAGGTCGCCTTGCACGAACGTCAGCCCGTCGCAGCGCGAGCGCGCGGCGACGCCGTTGCAGAAGTCGACGAGCTCCGCGCGCAGCTCGACTCCCGTCACGTGCGGCGCGACGGCGAAGCGGCGGCGCAGGTGCTCGTGGACGGCGAAGGTCAGATAGCCCTTGCCGCAGCCGTAGTCGAAGACGCGAAGCGGGCGCTCGCCGCCGGCGGGTGCGAGGAGCGCCGGCGGCAGCGCGTCGATCGCGTGATCGAGCACCTCGAGGAACTTGTCGATCTGCCGCCACTTGCGTGCCATCGCCGGGACGACGCGGTGGTCGGCGTCGGTGATGCCGAGCTCGACGAGGAACGGCAGCTCGACCGGCAGCCGGCGCGTGCGCGCGCGGTCGTGCGACGCAGCCGCTGGCTGCGCGCCCGTCTTCGCGGTCGCCACCGGGCGACGCGGCGGCCGCAACGTCGCGTTGCCCTTCTTGCCGACGAGCAGTTGCGTGTCGCCGTCGCGCGTCCTCAGCGTCGCGTGCGCGAACGCCGGTGCGCCGCTCTGGTCGAGATGGCCGGCGATCGCGGCGAGCCCCGCTTCGATCGTGCAGTTGCGGGTGACGTCGCGCGTCGCGTGCGATGCGACGAAGGTGAGCGCCGGCTCCCCTTTGAGCGCGATGCGCCGGATCCGGATCGCCCGCGGCTCGCCGTCGGCGCCGCGGTTCTTCGCCAGCACGACCGATTCGAAGCCGCCGTCGGCGAGCGCGGCGCGGACCGCGGCGACGAACGCGCCGATCGCCGGCGCGCGCGGCGCGGGCGCCGGCGCATCGGCGACGGTGGCTGCGGAAGACGTCGGCGCGGACATGGCCGGGAGCAATTGTGGGCGCGGCGGCCGGCGACAATGGCGGCTTTGCGCCAGCGCCATGGTCGCCATCGCCGACTACCCTTCGTTCGTCGTCGCCGTCATCGTCTTCCTGATGATCCCGGGGCCGGGCAACCTCGCCCTCGTCACGTCGACCGGCAAGGGCGGAATGCGCGGCGGTCTCGCAGCAACCTTGGGCGTGATCGCCGGCGACCAGGTGCTGATGTGGCTCGCGGTCGCCGGCGTCGCTGCGCTGCTGACCGCGCGGCCGGCGGCGTTCCACGCCTTGCAGTGGCTCGGCGCCGGCTATCTCGCCTGGCTCGGCCTGCGCATGCTCGTGGCCAAGCCCGGCGATCGGCCGGTGCTGACGATTCGCGCCGGCCACTACTTCCGCCAGGCGTTCGCGATCACGCTCCTCAACCCGAAGGCGATCGTGTTCTACATGGCGTTCTTTCCGCTCTTCGTCGATCCGGCGCGTCCAGCGGGGATCGCGACCTTTGCTGCGATGGCGGCGACGATCGCGGCGCTGACGTTCGCCTATGGCGCGATCGTCACCGTGCTGACGCATCGGCTCGCGTCGCGGCTGCGCGCCGATCCGCGCATCGGGCGCGCGTTCGGCCGCGCCGCCGGCGTCTTCATGATCGGCTTCGGCATCAAGCTCGCCCTGTCGCGCTAGCGCCGGTCAGGCGGCGAGCGACTCGCGGCCGCCGACGAGGTCGGCGACGATGCCCTCGAGGTCGATCGCGCCGCCGAGCAGGCGCGCGAGCGGCG
>DASSRF010000078.1:0-4894 GCA_035701945.1 Caldimonas sp.
CTCGATTCCGCGACCTGGCGCAGCCGCTGCGCGGTGCGCATTGCCGAGCTCGACCACGAGATCTCCCGGATCGAAGCCGAGCGCCTCGCCAAGGACATCCACGCGTTCGAGAGAACGCGCGCGATGAGCCCCGAAGCCGCCGCCGAATTCGTCTCGATCGAGATGGCGCGGCCCGACCGCGCGCCGTTCGAGCGGCGCGCGCAGCCGCGCGAACAGCCGCGCGAGATCGCGGGCGGCGCTGGCTAGCCGCCGCCGCGCCGCAGCGGCGCGTCCGCTCTGCGTCGTCGCGCTCGTGCTCGGCGCGGCCGCCGCCGCCGCCGCGTGCCCCCCGGCGACCGCCGACCGCGCCGCCCTCGATGCGCTCGCGCGCGCCGCGTGGAAGCTCGATGACGACGGACGCCGGCAGGCGCTCGCGGTCGAGCTGCTCGACTGCTTGGCCGACCCGGACCCGAAGCTGCGCGACGACGTCGCGTTCGCTGCGATCCAGCACTGGTCGCGCGCGCGCCAGCTCGCGCCGGCGACGCTGCAGGCCATCCGCACGACGCTCGTCGCCCGCCTCGCCGCCGACGACCCGGCCGGCTTCGCACGGCCGTTCGCCGCGCTCGCGCTCGCCGAGGTCGCTCGCGCCGATCGCGTCGCGCCCTTTCTCTCCGCCGACGAGCGTGCGGCGCTGGTGCGCGCGGGCAGCGCGTATCTCGCAGGCGTCCGCGACTACCGCGGCTTCGACGAGCGCGACGGCTGGCGCCACGGCGTCGCGCACGGCGCCGACCTCGCGCTGCAACTCGCGCTGCATCCCGCGCTCGACCGCGCGCAGCTCGATGCCCTCCTCGCCGCGATCGCTTCGCAGGTGGTTCCTGCGGGTCACTTCTACGTCTACGGCGAGGGCGACCGCCTGATGGCACCGGTCTTCTACCTCGGCCGCCGCGGCGTCCTGAGCGCCGACGAGTGGAGCGCCTGGTTCGCGGCGCTCGCGGCACGGGTGCCGCGCGGCGCGCCGGCGACACAGGCAGCGCTCGCCGCCCGCCATGACCTCGCGCAATTCCTCTTGCCGCTCTACGCATCGCTGCGCGAGCAGGCGAGCCCCGAGATGCAGGCACGCATGCTGCCGGGAGTGACGGCGGCGCTGCGCACGCTCGACTGAGCGCTTCGCGCGACGTCGGTCAGGGCAGCCGCGCCGCGCTCTGCAGCATCCGCATCATCAGGTACAGGCGCGGGACGATCGAGTCGACCTCGATGTATTCGTCGCGTGCGTGGTAGCCCGCGCCGCCGAGCCCGAAGCTCTCGATCACGATCGCCTTGCCCGACTGCGCGGCGAAGCCGGCGTCGGTCGCGCCGCCCGTCATCGGCACCAGCGTCAGCGCGCGGCCGTCGAGCTCGGCGTAGATCGCCTGCGCCTGCTTCGCGAACGCGCGCGAGCGCTCGTCGGCGACGAACGCCGGCCGGCCGACGTGCATCCGCACCGTCGTGCGCGTGTCGGGGACGAGCTGGCCGGAGTCGACCTTCTCCTGCAGCGCGGCGGCGAGCTTCTCGGCAGCGCCCGGGGCGGTCGTGCGGACGTCGGCGCGCGCGGTCGCCTTCTCGGGGATCTGGTTGGAGACGACGCCGGCCTGCGCCATCGTCCAGTTCAGCTGCGCACCGGGAATCGACTTGGCGACGTCGCGCGTCTGCTGCAGCTGGTACGCGAGCTCGATCAGCGCGTTGCGGCCGGTCTCGGGGGCAGCGCCGGCGTGCGCCGAGCGGCCGCTGACCTCCATCGTCGCGACCGCGGTTCCGGCGGCGCCGAGCAGCAGGATCTCGCTGCCGACGACTCCGCGCGCCGCCGACGGCTCGCACGAGAAGACGACGTCGTGCTCGGCGGCGAGCCGAGCGATCGTCTCGCCCGATCCGGTCGAGCCGACCTCCTCGTCCTGGTTGAAGAGGACCGTGAGCTGGGCGTAGTCGCGCCAGGCGGCGTCCTTGAGAAGCGCGAGCGAGTGGAGGATCACCGCGATCCCGCCCTTGTCGTCGGCGATCCCGGGACCGTAGAGCTTGTTGCCGTCGCGGCGGTACGGCTGCGACGCGAGCGTCCCCGCCGGATAGACCGTGTCCATGTGGGCGATGAGCATCAGCTTCTTCGTTCCCGTTCCGCTCAGGGTGCCGCGCACCATCGTGCCGTGGCCGCCGGCGCCGGCGATCCGCTCGGTGCGCGCGCCGACGTCGCGCAGGCGACGCTCGACGTAGTCGGCCATCTGCGCCAGGCCGGCGGCGTTGGCGCTGCCCGATTCGATCGCGACCATGTCCCTGAGGCTCGCGATCACCGCCGGTTCGGCGGCCTGCGCGGCGGCGAACCATTGCGGCTCGCTCGGCGCCGCAGCCGCAGGGAGGGCGATCGCGAGCGCGGCTGCAGCAGCGAGGGTCGCGACGAAAGCGGTCGGGGCGTGCATGCGAACTCCGGTGATCGATCGATCGTATCGCCCCGGCGCCGGCGCGCATTTCGGGCACATCCATTGCCGCTCGCCCGACCGAGGTCGCCGCCGCGACCGTCACGACCACAGAGGAGGTGCCATGCCCAGACCCGACGATCCGTTCGAATCGCCCGACGAAGTCAGCGACGATTCCGACGACGACGAGCTCGTCGAGCAGGACGCGGTGTCGCTGCTCTCGAGCGACCACGCCGAAGTCAAGCAGATGTTCGAGGAGTACCGCCAGCTCGTCGAGGACGGCGCCGGCGACGACCGGCGCGGCGAGCTCGCCGGCCAGATCTGCAGCGCGCTCACGGTGCACGCCGAGATCGAGGAGGACATCTTCTACCCGGCGCTGCGCGAGCGCCTGGAGGACGACCTCGCCCTCGACCAGGCCGAAGTCGAGCACGCGATCGCGCGCGACCTGGTCGAGCAGATCGAGTCGATGGAGCCCGACGACGCGCTCTTCGACGCCCGCGTCCTCGTCCTCGCCGAGTACGTCGAGCACCACGTGCAGGAAGAGGAGACGGAGATCTTCCCGCAGGCCGAGAAGTCGGGGATCGACCTCGACGAGCTCGGCGCCGAGCTCGCCGAGCGCAAGCACGAGCTGATGGCCGAGCTCGACGAAGACTGAGCCGGGCCTACGCCGCCGGCTCGGCGGCGAGGTCGGCCGGCGCGAGCCCGGCGAGCCGGCGCGCGTGCATGCGCGCGTAGAGATGCTCGATGTCGCGCGCGAAGCGCGCCGCGTCGAAGAGCGTCGTCGTCGGCAGGGCCGCAGCGAGCGCTGTGCGCAGCGTGGCCAGCCGCGCGCGATCTTCGGCGAGCGCCACCGCGAGCTCCTCGTACTGCGCGGCATCGGCGACGACGAGCTCGTCGAGCCCGACGCAGCGGTCGAGGCTCGCGGCGACGCGCGACGCGAACGTGCCGCCGCGCAGCGTCAGCACCGGCAGCCCTGCGCGCAGCGCATCGCTCGCGGTCGTGTGCGCGCCGTAGTGGAAGGTGTCGACGAAGAGATCGGCGAGTGCGTGGCGGCGCAAATGCTCGTCTCGATCCGTTCGCGGCGCGAAGACGATGCGCTCGCCGGCGACCCCGTGCTGCGCCGCCGCGCGACGCAGGTTCGCCGCCGCCGCGGGGCTCGCCTCGATCAGCCAGACGACGCTTCCGGGCACGCGCTGCAGGATCCGCATCCACGCGGCGAAGACGTCGGGCGTGATCTTGAAGGTGTTGTTGAACGAGCAGAAGACGAAGTCGTCGGCGGGCAGGCCCGCGGCGCCGCGGTCGAGCGGCGGCGGCGCGAGCGGCTGCCACGCGTGGTTCGGCAGGTAGCAGTTCGGCAACCGTGCGACCGCCTCGCCGAACTCGCCGCGCGAGTCCGCAGGAACGACAGTGTCGTCGGCGATCACGTAGTCGATGAACGGCGCTGCGAGCGTCCCGGGAAAGCCGATGTAGTTGACCTGCACCGGCGCCGCGCGCGCAGCGAGGATGCCGGGACGCGCGCCGTGGGTGAAGCCCGCGAGGTCGATCGCGATGTCGATGCCGGCTTCGCGCGCGAGCGCCGCGACCTCGGCATCGCCGAGCGTGCTCGCCTCGTGGAAGGCGTCGAACGAGCGCATGACGCGCTCGCGCACCGGGTCGGGCGCGGTCGGTCCGAACGAGAACGCGTGCACCTCGAAGCGCTCGCGGTCGTGGCGCTCGAACAGCTCGCCGATGAGATGCATCATCGCGTGCTGGCGGAAGTCGGCGGAGAAGTAGCCGACGCGGATGCGCCCGTCGGTCGGGATGCGTGTCGCTGCCGGCACGACCTCGCCGCGCCCGGCGTCGGGCCAGTGCGCGGCGACATAGCGCTCGGCGCAGCGCTTCTGCAGCGCCGCCGGCAGCGGCGTCGCGAGCAGCGTGAACGGATGGACGACCGCGCTGCCTTCCTCGACCGCCCGGCCGAGCGCGGCGACCTCGTCGTCGAAGCCGCGCCAGTCGCACACCATCATCGCGGTGTGCAGTCGATCGCCGCGCGCCTCGCCGAGCGCGGGGTCGAGCGCGAGCGCCCGGTCGTAGGCGACGAGCGCCTCGTCGTGCCGCTTCGCAGCGTTGAGCGCGGCGCCGAGGTTGGCCCACGCGTTGGCGAGCCGCGGCTGGAGCTCGGTCGCCCGGGCGAGCGCTGCGATCGCATCGGCCGGGCGGTGCAGGTCATGCAGCGCAAGGCCGCGGTTCGACCACGCTTCGGCGTCGCCAGGGTCGATCGCGATCGCGCGTTCGGCGCTCGCGAGCGCGTCGGCGAAGCGGCCGAGCCGGTGCAGCGCGACGCCGCGGTTGCACCACGCGGCGCCGAAGCGATCGTCGAGCGCGATCGCCGCGTCGAAGCTGCGGATCGCATCGAGCGGCCGCTGCGCGCGCTCGAGCGCGAGCCCGTGGTTGTTGTGCAGCTCGGGATTGTCGGGCGCGAGCGCGACCGCGCG
>DASSRF010000079.1:0-3636 GCA_035701945.1 Caldimonas sp.
TGTCGAGCACGACGCGCCAGCCCTTGTCGCCGTCGACGGGCGTCGCGAGCGCGGCGACGTCGCCGTCGGCGGCCGCGGCGTAGAGCGCGACCGGATCGCCGATGCCCTTCAGCTGCCAGTGGCCGACGGGCTCGAGGCGGACCGTCGGCGCGAGCTCGCCGAGCCCGGCGCGCGCGGCCGCCGTCAGCAGCGTCTGGCCGCCGGCGGCGAGCGCCATGACGCGCGCCGCGAGCGGCTTGGCGACGCCCTCGAGCTCGAACGGCTTCGCGCCGCGCGCGATGTCGGCGGCGTCGTTCGCGCGCAGGCGCACGGGCCCGACGTGCAGGCCTGCGCGCGCGCGCAGGCGCGGGTCGATCGTCGCCAGCGCGCGGTGATAGTCGAGCGCGTAGCCGAGCGCGTCCGTCGCACGCTCGAAGAGCAGCAGGAAGCCGTCGCTCTTGTCGATCTCGCGCCCGCGCCAGGCGGCGAGCCGCTCGCGCGCGGCGCGGTCGTGCGCCGCCCAGAGCGCCGCCGCCGCGGCGTCGCCGAGCGACTCGGTGAGCCGCGTGCTGTCGACGAGATCGGTGAGGAGGAGGGCGCGTTCGTCGCTCACGATGCGAGCGCGCGGCTTCGTTGCGCGCGGCCTCGCGAGGCTACGCGAGGCACGTCTTGCGGTCGAGTCCGTCGATGCGACGATGCACGCCGCCCGCGGCGGCGGCGAGCTCACGCAAGTCGCTTGGCCAGGAAGATGCTGCTGTGCCCCGGCGGATGGTCGGCGATCTCGGCCTCGCGGACGTAGCCCTGTCGTTCGTAGAAGCCCGGCGACTGGAAGCTGTGCGACGACAGCAGGACGATCGCGCAGCCCTTGGCCTTGGCATGTGCTTCGACCGCGAGCAGGAGCGTCTTGCCCAGCCCGCGTGCACGGAGCGCTTCGCACACCCAGAGATGGGCGACGTGGCAGCAGCCGGCCCACGTCCAGCCCGAGACGCCGGCGACGATCGCGCCCGCAGCGTCGCGCCGTGCCGCGGCGAACAGCTCGCCGTCGTCGCGCGACGTGGCGCGGGCGTTGAACTCGTAGATGCGGTCGGCGAGAAAGCGATCGATCTCGCCGGCCGCATCGGGATGAACGTCGATCGAGTCCATCGCTTCGTCAACCGTCACCGAACCGGCGCGCTCGCGCGCTCGCTCGCCACCGGTCCACCGACAGCGGACCCGCGCCGCCGAGCGCCAGCGCAGCCAGCCCCGCGAGATAGAGCAGCACGATCTCGTAGCCGACCGGGCCGAACGTCGTCCCGGTGCTCGTCACCGCGGCGAGCTTGACCGAGAAGAAGCCGTACGGCCGGTGGACCGTGAACAACGCCGTCACGAGCACGACCGCGAGCGGGATGCTGACGAGCGGCAGGAACGCACCGGCGAGCACGGCGAGCCCGCCGATCAGCTCGACGATCGTCGTCAGCCACGCGAGCGGGCCGGAAAAGGGCACGCCGAGCGTGTGGAGCACGACCGCGAACGTCTCCGGCCCGCGCGCGAGCTTCGCGTAGCCGTGCATGACGAAGCCGAAGCCGACGATGGCGCGCAGGAAGAGCGGTGCCCATGGCGCCGATGCCGACGCAGGCATCGGGAGGTCGAACGATCGCGCAGTCGGGTTGCCTGGGGTGCGATGCATGGTTTCCTCGTCGCTGGTGTCGAAGTTCGTCGCGCCGGAGCGGACGACATTGCGGAGACCGCCTTCGATTGCATCTATGAACGCCATCACCATCCTTGCTACCCTTGCGGCTCGGAGGCGAGACGATGCGAATCGCGGTGATGGGCTCGGGAGGCGTCGGCGGCTATTTCGGTGCTCGCCTCGCGGCAGGCGGCGCGGACGTCCGCTTCATCGCCCGCGGCGCGCATCTGCAGGCGATGCGCAGCGAAGGGTTGCGGATCGAAGGGCCCGAGCCGATCCATGTCGCGCGTGTCAGCGCGACCGCCGATCCGGCCGAGATCGGCGTCGTCGACCTCGTGATGTTCTGCGTCAAGCTCTGGGACACCGAGGCCGCCCTGGCGCAGATCCGGCCGCTCGTCGGGCCCGACACCGCGATCGTCTCGTTCCAGAACGGCGTCTTGAAGGACCGGTCGCTGCGCGCGGCGTACGACCCGGCGCAGGTCATGGGCGGCGTCGGCTACGTCGCGACGACGATCGAAGCGCCCGGCGTCATCCGCCAGACCGGCCCGATGCAGCGGCTGCTGTTCGGCGAATTCGACGGCTCGCGCTCGCGCCGCGGCCTTGCCTTCCTCGACGCGTGCCGCGCCGGCGGCATCGACGCCGAGCTCTCCGAGAACATCGTTCGCGAGATCTGGCAGAAATACGTGTTCCTCGTCGGCCTGTCGGGAACGACGACGACGATCCGGCTGCCGATCGGCCCGATCCGCGAGCACGCGCAGACGCGCGCGTTCCTGCTCGACGTCATGCGCGAGGTCGTCGCGGTCGGCCGCGCACACGGCGTCGACCTCGCCGAGGACTACGCCGAGGTCCGGCTGCGCCTCGCCGACGACGTCGCCTGGGACATGACGTCGTCGATGCACCACGACCTCGAGCGCGGCAACCGCCTCGAGGTGCGCTGGCTCGCCGGCGGCGTCGTCGAGCTCGGCGAGGCCAAGGGCATCGCGACGCCGCTCAACCGCGCGATCGCCGACATCCTCGCGCTGCACGCGGAGGGCAAGCGGTCGTGAGCCCGGCGTCGGCGCGCCTGCCGGCGCTGACGCTGCGCGGCGTGCGCACCGTCGCGGTCGAGGTGCCGCTGCGCTACGTGCTCGGCACCAGCGCGGCGACCGTGCGCGCTGCACCGCTGCTGCTCGTCGACGTCGAGACCGAGCAGGGCATCGTCGGCCGCACCTACGTCTTCTGCTACCGGCGCAGCGGCGCGCGGTCGATCGCGGGCGTGCTGCAGGAAGCGGCCGGGCTCATCGTCGGCGAGGCCGTCGCGCCGGCCGCGCTGGCAGCGACGCTGCAGCGCCGCTACGCGTTGATCGGCGTCACCGGCATCGTGCGGATGGCGTTGTCGGCGCTCGATGCGGCGTTGTGGGACGCCGTCGCCGTCGCCGCCGGCGTGCCGCTCGCGACGCTGCTCGGCGCGGGCCCGCGGCCGGTTCGCGCCTACAACTCGTGCGGCCTCGGGTTGATGGCGCCGCAAGCGGCTGCCGACGAAGCCGAGCGGCTGCTCGAGCGAGGGTTCCAGGCGGTCAAGCTCCGGCTCGGCTACGCCAGCCTCGACGAGGACCTCGCCGTCACGCGCGCGGTGCGGCGGCGCCTCCCCGACGACATCGCGCTGATGGTCGACTACAACCAGGCGTTGTCGGTCGACGAGGCGCTCGCGCGCGGCCGCGCGCTGCAATCCGAAGGCGTCGCCTGGCTCGAGGAGCCGATCCGCTGGGACGATCTCCGCGGCAACGCCGCGATCGCCGCCGCGCTCGAGCTGCCGCTGCAGGTCGGCGAGAACTTCAACGGCCCGCACGACCTCGCGCTCGCGCTCGACGCGCGCGCGTGCGACCTCGTCATGCCCGACGTCGCGCGGATCGGCGGCGTCAGCGGCTGGATCGAGGCGGCGGCGACGGCGGCGGCGCTCGGCACGCCGATGAGCTCGCACCTGATGCCCGAGTTGAGCGCGCACCTGCTCG
>DASSRF010000080.1:0-9803 GCA_035701945.1 Caldimonas sp.
AAGCCGTAACGGCTGCCAAGCCCCGCGCTCGGGCTCAGTTCGAGGCCGGCGGCGGGTAGCTCACCTCCAGCACCTCGAGCTCCTCGATCCCGCCCGGGGTTTCGAGCTGCACCTCGTCGCCGACGCGCGCCTTGAGCAGCGCGCGCGCGATCGGCGCGATCCAGCTGACCTCGCCCTGCTGGTTGTCGGCCTCGGCGTGGCTGACCGCCGAGGCGACCTGCGCGAGCACGCCCTTGCCGTTCTTGACGAGCAGGTTGACCGCGGTCTCGAACGAGCGCGTCGGCTGCTCGGCCCAGTCGACGCGCATCCAGCGCTCGCTGTCGCGCTCGAGCAGGCGCTTGCCGACGCTGCACTCGGCGGTGTGGACGGTGAGGCCTTCGCCGCGGCCGAGGTTGCCGACGATCGCGTCGCCCGGGATCGGCCGGCAGCACGGCGCGAGCTGCACCGAAGCGCCCTCGCTGCCGTCGATCAGCACCAGGCCCTGCGACGGCACCGAGTCGTCGACCGCGGCGTAGCGGCCGAGCGTCAGCGCGACGGCGCCGGCGCGGACGCCGCCCTCGGCGAGCAGGCGCGCCATCCGCGTCGCGACGATCGTCGCGATCTTGCGGCCGACGCCGATGTCGACGAAGAGGTCGGCGCGCGTCTTGTTGCCGGTCCAGCGCAGCAGCTGCTGCCAGACCGCGGCGCTCGGGCCTTCTTCCGCCGGCATCGCCAGCCCTTCGGCGCGCAGCGCCTGCGCGAGCATCTTCTCGCCGAGGCTCTGCGACTCCTCGAGCTCCATGTTCTTCAGGTAGTGCCTGATCTTCGAGCGCGCGCGGCCGGTGACGACGAAGTTGAGCCACGCCGGGTTCGGCCGCGCGTTGGGCGCGCCGATGATCTCGACGACGTCGCCGCTCTTCAGCTCGGCGCGCAGCGGCACCGGCTCGCCGTTGACGTTGGCGGCGACGCAGTGGTCGCCGACGTCGGTGTGGATCGCGTACGCGAAGTCGACCGGCGTCGCGCCGCGCGGCAGCGCGAGGATCTTCGACATCGGCGTGAAGACGTAGACCGCGTCCGGGTAGAGGTCGATCTTGACGTGCTCGAGGAACTCGCCGGCGTCGCGCGTCTCGTCCTGGATGTCGAGCAGCGACTGCAGCCAGAGCGCGCCGAGCCGCTGCGCCTCGTGGCCCTGCGCCGCATCGTCGTGCTCCTTGTAGAGCCAGTGCGCCGCGATCCCCTTCTCGGCGACGGCGTGCATCGGCTCGGTGCGGATCTGGAACTCGACCGCGGTGCCGAGCGGGCTGACGAGCGTCGTGTGCAGCGACTGGTAGCCGTTCGCCTTCGGGATCGCGATGTAGTCCTTGAAGCGGCCGGGCACCGGCTTCATCAGCTGGTGCAGCACGCCGAGCGCCGCATAGCACTCGGGAAGCGTGCCGACGACGATGCGAAAACCGAAGATGTCGCTCACCTGAGCGAAGGTCAGGTGCTTCTCGCGCATCTTGGTGTAGATCGAGTAGAGCGTCTTCTCGCGGCCGAAGATCTGCGCCTTCAGCTTGGCCTTCGCGAACGCCTTCTCGACGTCCTTCTGGATGCGGTCGACGACGTCGCGCCGGTAGCCGCGCGCCTTCAGCACCGCCTTCGAGAGCGCCGCCTCGCGCCACGGGTGCAGGTGCTTGAACGAGAGCTCCTGCAGCTCGCGGTAGCTCTGGTTGAGGCCCAGCCGGTGCGCGATCGGGGCGTAGATCTCGAGCGTCTCGGCGGCGATCCGCATCCGCTTGGCGCCCTCGACCGCGTCCATCGTGCGCATGTTGTGGAGGCGGTCGGCGAGCTTGACGAGGATGACGCGGACGTCGCGCGTCATCGCCAGCAGCATCTTCCTGAACGACTCGGCCTGCGACTCCTCGCGCGTCGAGAAGCGCAGCTTGTCGAGCTTGGTGAGGCCGTCGACGAGGTCGGCGACCGGCAGGCCGAAGCGCTCGATCAGCTCGGCCTTCGGAATGCCGCAGTCCTCCATCGCGTCGTGCATGAGCGCGGCCATGATCGCCTGCACGTCGAGCTTCCACTCGGCGCAGATGCCGGCGACGGCGATCGGGTGCGTGATGTACGGCTCGCCCGAGGCGCGGAACTGGCCGAGATGCGCTTCGTCGGCGAAGCGATAGGCGTCGCGGACGCGGCGGATGTCGGCGGCGTCGAGATAGTCGAGCTTGCCGGTCAGCGCCGCGAACGACGCCGCGGTGGCATCGGCGGGCGAGGCCCCGTGCGCTGGCGCCGGCGTCGACGGCGGCGCGCGCTTCTTCGGCGTCCGGCGGGCGCCGAAGATCGAGGTCAGGGAGCCGAGCGAGCGCGTGGCCATGCCCGGATTTTGCGCCGGCCCGGCGAACCTCGCCCCTCGAAGGGCGCAGGCGAAGCGACGATCGGGCGCGCGCAGCGCCCTCGGGGATCGAAGGCTAGACGGGAACCTTCTTCAGCATCTCGACGCCGACCTCGCCGGCGGCGATCTCGCGCAGCGCGGTGACGCCGGGCTTGTTCTTCGTCTCGACCTTGGGCGCGTGGCCCTGGCTCAGCATGCGCGCGCGGTACGTCGCGGCGAGCACGAGCTGGAAGCGGTTCGGGATCTTCTCGAGGCAGTCTTCGACGGTGATGCGGGCCATGGCGGATCCGAAAGAGGACGACGGTGGGCGACTAGGGAAGGCCGAGCGCGGCGAAGATCGCGGGCCGGGCCCTTCTGAGCGCTGCGTACTTGAGACGCTGCGAGTGGACGATCGCCTTCAGGTCGAACAGCGCCGTCTCGAACAAGGCGTTGATTATAACGAAGTCGAACTGGCTCGCCTTCGCGACCTCGGCGCGCGCGTTCTCCATCCGTCGCTCGATCACCTCGGGGCCGTCCTCGCCGCGCCGCGTCAGGCGCTGGCGCAGCTCGTCCCAGCTCGGCGGCAGCACGAAGATCAGCACCGCGTCGGGAAAGAGCTTCTTGATCTGCAGCGCGCCCTGCCAGTCGATCTCGAGAACGACGTCGAGGCCGCCGACGATGGGCGCTTCGATGGCCGCCTTCGACGTGCCGTAGAGGTGGCCGTGCACCTCGGCCCACTCGACGAAGTCGCCGCGCGCGACCATCGCGCGAAACGTCGCTTCGTCGGTGAAGTGGTACTCGCGGCCGTCCTGGTCCTGGCCGCGCGGCTGCCTCGTCGTGTGCGAGATCGAGACGACGAGGTGCGAATCGAGCTCGAGCAGCGCGTTCACGAGGCTCGACTTGCCCGCGCCGCTCGGGGCGGAGACGGCGAACAGGGTGCCGGTCGGAGGGGCGGAGGGGGGCAAGGTGCGCGGGAGTTTATCGTTGCGCCATGGATTCTCCGGGCCGCTCGCCGAGCGATCGCGCCGATCCGCGGTGCGATGTCGCGGTCACGGCGCGCGAGGGCACCGACGGCGCCGTCGGTCGTCGACCGCTCGTCGCCGCCGCTCTCGGTGCCGCCGCGTCGGCGCTGGTGCCGACCTTCGCGCGCGCCGCCGCCAAGCCGCTCGTCGTCGGCGGGCTGGCGGTCACGTGCAACCTGACGCTGCCGGTCGCTTGCGTCGCCAGGGCGAAGGCGAACGCCGCCGACACCAGCGGCAAGCGCGCGTTCGAGTTCGAGTACAGCAAGTACAACGGCTGGCCCGAGGTCAAGGAGTCGCTGATGGCGGGCCGGATCCAGGCCGCCTACATGCTCGCGCCGCTCGTCATGGACCTCGCCGACAAGAAGATCCCGGTCAAGATCGTCTCGCTCGGCCACCGCTCGGGCGCGGTGATCATGGTGCGCACCGACTCGCCGTACCAGCGCTTTCGCGACCTCGCCGGCAAGCGGATCGCGATCCCGAGCCGCTTCGCGGTCGACTTCCTCTTCCTGCGCAAGATGCTCGCGCAGGAGGCGATGACGCCCAAGGACGTCGAGGTCGTCGAGATGGCGCCGGCCGACATGCCGGCCGCGCTCTACGCGAAGGCGGTCGAGGGCTACTGCACCGGCGAGCCGTTCGGCGCCGCCGCGCAGCGCGCCGGCTACGCGCGCCCGATGCGGATGACGCGCGACGAGTGGCGCAACTACATCTGCTGCGTGCTGACGGTGCGCGAGGAGCTGATCCGCGACAACCGGGCCGTCGTCCAGGACCTGGTCGACTACGTGCTCGGCGCCGGCGTCTGGCTCGACCAGAAGCAGGAGAACCGCGAGAAGGCGGTCCAGATCGCCGCCGGCCGCAAGTACTTCAACCAGGACCCGGCGATCATCCGCTTCGTCATGCAACATCCGGTCGACCGCGTGACCTACGGCGACCTGCGGATGATCCGCGCCGAGTTCGACGAGCTGATGCAGCTGTCGATCCAGGCGGGCACGCTGAAGACGCCGGTCGCCTACGAGAAGTACGTCGACGAGAGCTTCGCCCGCGCCGCGAAGCCGGCGGCGATGGCGCTTTGACCCCGAAGGAGCCCGCCTTGCTGCGCGCGTTTGCCGATCTCCTCGTCGTCTCGTGCATCGCGGCTTGCGCTGCGCTGGCTCCCGCCGCGGCAATCGCCGGCGGCGCGATTGCGCCGCTCAAGGCCGGCAGCTTCGAGCCGCCGCGCGCCGCACCCGACTTCGTCCTTGCCGGTTCCGACGGCGCGCCGCTGCAGCTCTCGAAGCTGCACGGCAAGGTCGTGCTGATGTCGTTCGGCTACACGCACTGCCCGGCCGTCTGCCCGACGACGCTCGCGACGCTCGCCGAGGCGCGCAGGAGCCTCGGCAAGGACGCCGCCGCGGTGCAGGTCGTCTTCGTCACCGTCGATCCCGAGCGCGACGACGCAGCAACGATGAAGCAGTACGTCGCCGCCTTCGATCCGAGCTTCCTGGGCGCGACCGGCAGGCCCGAGGCGCTCGCCGCGGTGCGCCGCAGCTACGGCGTCGTCGCGCGCAAGGTGCCGCTCGGCGACAGCTACGGCATGGACCACTCGTCGTCGATCTTCCTGATCGACCGCGACGGCAGGCTGCGCGCGCAGATGCCGTACGGCCGCGACGCGCGCGACTTCGCGCACGACGTCCGCCTCCTGCTCGCGTCGTAGGTGCGGGCCAAGCGCACACGAGCGCTCGCTGCGCTCGCACTGGCGGTCGCTGCGGGAGCGCTCGCGGCGTGGGCGGCGTTCGCGCCGATCTCGCTCGCCTCGCGCGACGAGCTGTTCGCGATCCCGCACGGCACGTGGGCGCGCCGCATGGCCGGCGACAAGGTCGAGATCCTGCCGCCGACGATCCGCCTCACGCTCGGCGTCAACGACGTGCTGCTGCTGCGCAACCTCGACGACGTGCCGCAGGTGTTCGGCCCGGCGCTGATCATGCCGGGGCAGAGCTTTCGCCTGCCGTTCGAGGTCGCGTCGACGTACAGCTTCGCGTGCACGGCGCATGCGAGCGGCCAGCTGCAGGTCGTCGTCGATCCGACTCCCGAGCCCGGCTGGCCGACGCTCGTCTGGCGGCTGCGGCGCTGGACGCAATGACTTCGCGCGGGCTCGCCCGGATCGCTTCGCCGGTCGCGGTGATCGCGCTCGTCGTCGCGCTCTGGTGGCTCGTCGTCGTCCGCACCGAGAGCGCGATCTTCCCGACGCCGTGGCAGGTCGTCTCCGGCGCCTGGGAGCTCGCCGTCGACGGCACGCTCTGGGAGCACATCGGCGCCTCGCTCTTTCGCGTCGGCACCGGGTTCGCGCTCGCCGCCGCGGTCGCGATCCCGCTCGGCTTGTGGATGGGCTGGGTGAGCGGCGCCTACCGCACGCTCAACCCGATCTTCCAGATGCTGCGGCCGATCTCGCCGATCGCGTGGATCCCGATCGCGATCCTCTGGTTCGGCGTCGGCGACGTCTCGCCGATCTTCCTCATCTTCATCTCGTCGGTGTTCCCGATGATCGTGCAGACGACGTCGGGCGTGCACGCGATCGAGCGCCGCTATCTCCGCGCCGCGGCGAACTTCGGCGTCTCGCGCGCGGTGCTCTTTCGCCGCGTCGTCATCCCCGCGGTGCTGCCCGAGATCGTCGTCGGGATGCGGATCGGGATCGGCGTCGCCTGGCTCGTCGTCGTCGCCGCCGAGATGATCGCGCTGCGCTCGGGGCTCGGCTACCTGATCATGGACTCGCGCAACGCCGGCAACCGCTACGACCTCGTCATCGCGAGCATGGTCATCATCGGCCTGATCGGCCTCTGCCTCGACGGCGCGACCCGCCTGCTCGAGCGCCTTCCCAGCGTGCGCTGGCGCTATGCCCGCTAGCAAGATCGCGGTCCGCGGCGTCCGCAAGTCGTTCGCGTCGGCGACCGGCGTGCTGCCGGTGATCGACGGCGTCAGCCTCGACGTCGCCGACGGCGAGTTCGTCGCGATCGTCGGCCCTTCGGGGTGCGGCAAGTCGACGCTGATGAACATCGTCGCCGGCTTCGAGACGCCCGATGCAGGCACGGTGACGGTCGACGGCGCGCCGCAGCGCGGGCCGAGCCCGAAGGGGATCGTCATCTCGCAGCACGGCTCGGTCTTTCCGTGGCTGACGGTGCAGCAGAACCTCATGTTCGGGCTCGACGGCGAGCACCGCCGCGAGAACGCCGCGCTCGCCGACCACTACGCCGCGATGGTCGGGCTGAAGGGCTTCGAGGCGAGCTATCCGCGCGAGCTCTCGGGCGGCATGCTCAAGCGCGTCGAGCTCGCCCGCGCGCTCGTCGTCAAGCCCGAGATCCTCTACATGGACGAGCCGTTCTCGGCGCTCGACGCGCTGATGAACCTGCGGATGCGAAACGAGCTGCTGCGCATCCTCGACGAGGAGCGGCACACGGTGCTGCTGATCACGCATGACGTCGAGGAGGCGGTGTACATGGCCGACCGCGTCCTCGTCCTGTCGCCGCGGCCGACGACGATCCAGGCGTCGTTCACGGTCGACCTGCCACGGCCGCGCCGGCTCTCGAGCCCCGAGTGCCAGGCGCTGCGCGAAGCGGTGCTGAAGGAGCTCGGCGTCTGACGTGCCGCGCGTGCGTCTAGAACGCAGCGCCGAGCGAGAGCACGACCACCTGGTCGGACGAGCCCGGGTTGAACCAGAAGCCGCCGAGCGTGATGCGCCGCCAGCTCGCCTGCACGAACGGGCCGCGCTGGAAGTCGCGTTCGCCGCCGTAGGCGCGCGTGCGTTGGCCGACGAGGCCGAGACGGAGCCATTCGAGCGGACGGAAGCCGAGCTCGCTCCATGCGTACAGGTAGCTGCTGTCGCGATCGCCGTGATCGCGAACGTATTCGCCCTCGACGTAGAAGTCGAACCGGCCCGACGCGACGCTCGCTTCGACACCGGGAACGAATGCGCGCACGGTTCCCCAGGCGCCGCCGACGATCGGCGTGATTTCCCAGCTGATCGCGTCGCCGCCCGCGAAGGTCCAGCCGACGAACGCGGAACGTGCGCCGACCGCTTCGTAGCTGATGCGGCCTTCGAGATGCAGCGGCCCGCGGTCGGCGGCGACGATCGCCGACGCGTAGTCGTCGCCGTTGCGGACCGACGTGTGGTAGCCGGTCGCCGCGAACTCCCATGACGGCTTCGTCGCCGGACCGGCGCGGCGTCCACTGCCGGCGTCGTCGGCAGCGAGGGCGGGCGGGGCGGCGACGGCCGCGAGCAGTGCCAGCGTTCGCGCGGCCGTGCTCATCCGCCGAGCGCCTTGATCGCGCCGACGAGCAGCACCCCGAGCACCGCCATCGAGACCCCCGCGCGCCACGCGCCGTAGCCGGCGTAGCGGCCGAGCGCGAGGCCGGCGAGGAAGAGCATGACCAGCGCGATCAAGCGCGACGCGTTCTTCGCCGCGCCGACGTCGTGCATCAGCGCGAACGGGACGACGACGGGGAAGGTCGAGACGACGACGACGACGAAGATCGCGAGCGCGGCGAGCAGGTCGGCGCCGTTCAGCCTTGCGCGCGCTTCCGGCTCCGGCAGCGCGACGATGCGCCCGCGGATCGCCTCGACCTCGCTCTGCGAGACGAGGCCGGCGGCGACCGTCGAGAGCTCGCCCTCGATCACCGCGCGGCCGGCCCGCGCGTCTGCGGCGCTGCGAACCGAGCGCATCAGCGTCAGCGAGCGGCCGCGGGCGACGACGGTGCGGACGAGGTACATGACGGCGTCGACGAGGCCCCACGCGAGGTTGCAGCCGAGCGCGGTGATGAACAGCTCGCGCACCTCTTCGCGGCCCGACTGAGCTACCGACATCGCGCCGGTGAAGCTGAGCGCCATCAGCAGGCCGAACAGCAGCTCCATGATGCGGTCGACCGGGTGCAGCACCGGCGCGCGCTCGCGCTCGTTGGCGGCGTCGCCGACCGCGGTCGCGGTCGTCGCTGCCGGTCCGCTCGGTGATCCCGTCATTCGACGTTCTGCACCTGCTCGCGCAGCTGCTCGATCGCGACCTTCATGTCGACCGAGATCGCCGTCATCTCGATCGACGACGCCTTCGAGCCGAGCGTGTTGGCCTCGCGCAGCAGCTCCTGGATCAGGAACTCGAGGCGCTTGCCGATCTCGCCGCCCTTGCCGAGCAGGTGCGCGATCTCGTCGAGGTGCGAGCGCAGCCGGGCGAGCTCTTCGGCGACGTCGACGCGGATCGCGACGGCGGCGGCTTCGCTCAACGCGCGCTCCTCGATCGCCTCGCGCGTGACGGATTGCGCAGCGCCGGCCTTTTCGAGCGCGTCGTGCCAGCGCTCGAGGAAGCGCTGCTGCATGCGCGCGACCGCCGCCGGGACGAGCGGCTCGGCGGCGGCCGCGAGCGCGCGCAGGTGCGCGACGCGCTCGGCGAGGACGGCGGCGAGCCGCTCGCCTTCGCGCGCGCGCGCCTCGGCGAGCATCTCGATGCAGCGCTCGGCGGCCTCGAGCACCGCGTGCTCGGGCTCGGTTGCGCTCGCGCTGCGGCACCACTGCAGCGATTCGTGCACCGAGAGAGCGCGCGCGTGCGGCAGATGCTCGCGCACCGCGGCATCGACGCGCGCGAGGTGGGCGAGCTGCTCGGGAGTCGGCTCGGGAACCGCGTTCTCGGCGGCGCCTGCGGCCGTCACCCGCAGCTCGATCTTGCCGCGCCTGAAGCGGGCGGTGAGCAGCGCGCGCAGCTGCGGCTCGAGGCCGCGCAGCTCGTCGGGAAGGCGCAGCGCGAGGTCGAGGAAGCGGCCGTTGACCGAGCGGATCTCGACCGTCGCTGCGGCGTCGGGCCGGCCGCGCTCGGATCGTTGGGCGGATGCTTCGTGCAATGCTGCCGCACCCGCTGCGGAAGCGCCTGTCGAGGCATTCGCGTAGCCGGTCATGCTGTAGACTGACACGCGCTTTTGCTCCCCTTTTTCGCTCGATTATGTCAAAGCCAAAACCCGCGCCATTGCCATCCGGCACGGTCGTGGGCGGCTACCAGGTCATCAAGAAACTGGCGGCCGGCGGCTTCGGCGTCGTCTACCTGTGCGAGGACAGCGAGCGCAAGCTGGTTGCGCTCAAGGAGTATCTGCCGTCGTCGCTCGCCGAGCGCTCGCCGGGCGAGCTGACGCCCCGCGTCAAGCCCGAGAAGCAGCCCCTCTACCGGCTCGGCCTGAAGAGCTTCTTCGAGGAAGGCCGCTCGCTCGCGCAGATATCCCATACCAGCGTCGTTTCGGTTCTCAATTTCTTCCGCGAGAACGAAACCGTCTACATGGTCATGAATTACCTGCAGGGCGATACCCTGCAGGATTTCATCGTCACCGCGCGCGACCTGAAACGTGACAAAGTATTTCGTGAATCGACGATCCGGTCGCTGTTCGACGAGATATTGCGTGGCCTGCGCATCGTCCACCAGCACAAGATGCTGCACCTGGACATCAAGCCG